>DAONDW010000001.1:0-49395 GCA_035402785.1 Methanothrix sp.
AGAGGCTGACATCGCATCTCTGATTGAGGAGATTCTGTCGAAGGAAGAGGAATTGGTTGGAGATCAGAAGAAACGAATTCTGGGGTATATCGGCTACGAGTACCTAATCCATTGCTGCAAGAATACGGCCATATGCTGACAGTTTAGATTAAAACAGGAAAGCCGGTAGCGATAGATGTGCCGGTGGGAGTATTTGGCGAAGGAGTATTGTCTTATTACAGAGTTAATGCTATATACTAAATTCACTTCTTATTAAGAAAATGTATCTCAAAGAGAACGAAGTCCGCGCCCTGATCCTCATCACCAGCTCCCAGGAGCCGGTACACCCAAGCGGCCTCCAGAAGGAGCTGGGCCTCTTGAAGGGCTCCATCTCCCGCATCATTACCGGCCTGCAAGATATTGGCCTGGTGGAGCGGGCGGGAGGCGAGATCCTGTTGGCCGGCACACCACCCGCCGAGGCCTTCAAGCGGCTCTACTACTCTCATCGCGCCTCACCCCTGCCTGAGATCCTCTCTGGCCGACGGGTGGAGCTGCTCGCCCGGCTGGGCCGCTCTCCGATGGGCCTGGAGGCACTGGCTGAGGAGACGGGCATCTCCAGCGATACAGTCTACTACTATCTTCAGGGCTTCCTGCGCCTGGGGATTACAAGCAGATCCAAAGAGGGCAAAGCCTACCTTTACTCCTTCAACTACATCCTCTGGAGTGAGCTCAAGGACTTCATCACCGCCCTCCAGGAATATCAGGTCCTGCGCCTTGTCCCCAGGGAGGCCCTGCTCATCAAGAGCTACGAGGATAACGTCCTCTTCAAGAGCCTGCGGCAGCAGGACGCAACGCCAACCTCCTTTTCTGCTTATGGGGACTACGGAATCCTGCTGGGCCTGCGGGACCATTACTACACCCTGCCCAAGAGGGAGCTGTCCATGCAAGAGGTCTTCATCCACTCCCTGGATTCCGCGGAGGACTACCGCCAGAGGCTATTTTGCATACTGTTTTACTTGAAGAACAGAGATGGATTGAAGGACGTTTTGCACCCCATGAAGGAGAGCATCCGGGCGGCCTTGAGGGGAGAGCATATCAAGGGCTATCCCGCAATGGAAGATATAGAAGAGCAGGCGGAGCTTTACGAAATAGACATTAAGCTTACAATTTCGCAAAGGGAGGAAAAATGAGCACTTCAGAGAAGCTTGAAGAAATTAACAGAATACTAAGAGAAAGCCTAGACAAAGATGATGTTGATCTGATTGATGCAATCTACGAGATACTGAAGCGGATCTAAAGAGCAGAGTTTTATGGAATCCCAAATATCGAGCCGTGAAGAGGTCGAGAAGATACTGAAAGGCCTGGGCGAGCGCCGCCCTCGCCTCAGTTTCCTGCTCCTTTCCAGTAGCTGCTTTAGGACATGTTATCTTGAACCTGGATCACATTTATATACATATTTGACCTAATTTAAAGAGAATGCCTTTAAGCCAGAACGACATCCGAGCGCTCGTCCTCATCACCGGATCCGAAGAGCCGGTAAACCCCGGCGCCCTCCAGGAGGAGCTGGGGCCTCGCAGGGAGACCGTCTCCCGGCTCATAACTCATCTGGTGGAAATGGGACTGGCAGAGCGGAGAGGGCGCGAGGTCGTCCTGGCCGGCACGCCCCCGGCAGAGGCCTTCAAGAAGCTCTACTTCAGCCACCGGGCCTCACCCCTGCATAAGATCCTCTCCCTGCGGCGGGTGGAGCTGCTCGCCAGGCTGGACCGGACCCCAAAGAACCTGGAGACCCTGGCCCTGGAGACCGGCATTCCCGGTGATACCCTGTACGGCTATCTGAAGGGCTTTCTCTGGGTGGGCGTGGTCAGCCGGTCGAAGCATGGCAAGGCCTATCTCTTCTCTTTCAACTACACCTTCTGGCCGGAGCTCAAAGAGTTCGTGACCTCGCTTCAGGAGTACCAGGTCCTGCGCCTCGTACCGCGTGAGGCCCTGCTCATCAAGAGCTACGAGACAAGCGTGCTCTTCAAGAGCCTACGGCAGCAGGATGCCACGTTCACCTCTTTTTCCGCCTACGAGGATTATGGGATCGAGCTGATGCTGAGGGATTACTACTACACCCTGCCCAAGAGGGAGCTATCCATCCAAGAGGTCTTCATCCACTCCCTGGACTCGGCTTGGGAGTCCTTCCAGAAGCTTTTTTGCGTGCTGCTCTATCTCAAGAACAGGGATAAATTGGAGGCTATCGATCATCCCATGATGAAGGACCTGAAAGCAGTGCTGCAGGGCGAGAGGATCAAAGGCTATCCGACCCTGGAAGATATCGAGGACAGGACGGATCTCTATGATATCAAGCTCTGACAAGATCTCCCGGAAAGAGGATATTAACGAGCTGTTCGAGCAGCTCGGCCAGGTTCTGGAAGAGAGGGTCGAGGCCTTGCTTATAGGCGGAGCCGTGATGCTGGAGCTGGGGCTCAAGGACGCCACCAAGGATATCGATGTCGTCTGCCGGAGCGAGGAGGACAAAGAGAGGCTGCTTGCTGCAGCCAAGGCCCTGGGCTTCGAGATCGTCGGCCCGGAGAAGAGGCATGAGCGGCTGGGCGTCAAGCGGCTGGCAGTGAAGGGCGGGCGCAATCTGGACATCTTTGCCCAGCGGATCTCTTACGACTTCGACCTCTCCGAGGCTATGTGGCAGAGGGCTACTCGAATCAGGTCCTTCGGCAGCCTGGTGATCAGGGATGCCTCCCTGGAGGACATCTTCATCATGAAGCTGATCGCCAACCGGCCGGGAGACGCCCCGGACTGCTCCAATCTGGTCATTGCAGGCCTGGACTATAATGCCGTCTATCGGGAGATAGAGGCGCAATATCGCAAGGCTGGCGAGGCGAAAGAGAAGATCTGGATCAACTATATCGAGGAAGGCATAGCCCGGCTGCAGGATAACGACCTGACCGTTCCCATAGGCGACAGGATATCCCTCCTGGCCTCAGAGTACCACGAAAAAAGGTAAAATACGAGGGCGCTCTTTGGAGATGTCATCGAAGGACCTAAAGGAGATGCAAGAAACATGACTGAGCAAAATCGCAAGTACGTAAAGAAGGAGATCGGCAAGCTCCTTTCCGAGATCTGGCGGGTCAAGGGCCTGGCGGAGCAGGAGTACGGGCCGCAGCACCCCATCACCAAGAAGCTCGCCGGGATGCATGCGGATGCACAGGCACTGCTGCAGGAGAAAACTGGTGCTAGCAATCGATAGATTCTGCCCAGTTCGCCACTAAATGCAGCCAGCTAAGCGTCATTTCGATGTAGATACAAATTTCTAAGACATCCATGCTTTACTGATAATGGATATAAATACACCCAAAAACATCCAACCCATAATATCCTCAAATATTACTATGTATCTCCAGGTAGTTGTAGAAGGTTGCCAAGTCGTAAGGGAATTTGATGTGAAATAAATAAGACAACTAAAATATAATGATTCGATAAAGGATAATCTTTGGCAATAGCCGGCATGAAACGGACAAGGTATTATATAAATTCCATTCCAAAGCCGATATATGCAGGCAAAAAAAAGAATAACGATGCCACTGAAATATATTAATCTTTCAGGATATAATCCATATCCGGATGAAATGCAAAGAAATATATCTAAATATTTAGTTAAATCAATCCAGCTTTTTCCCTGTTGATTTTCCGTTCTATATTTATAGTAACAATTATTGGCGTCTTCCAACCAGTTAAGAGCCCTATAATTGTTGACTAGTCCAAAGTATGATCCGCTATTAAATACAAGGTTATTTTTAATTAAGTCCCAAGGCAGATACATACGAGTATATGTCATTGCGTTTAAGTAAACATCCCCATCAAATCGAGCAGTCTCAAAGCTGGCTCCGTTATTTATCTGAGACCACTGGAAATAGGTTTGTCCCGCGAACCAAACCATTTTGAAATTGGCAACTCCTCGAACTTGAGCTCCTTCAAAATCAGCAACATTTTCGAACTTTGCTCCCTCAAAATCGATATTTTTCTCGAATTGTGCTCTTCCAAAGTCAGCGTATTGGCAAAATTTAGATACCACAAATCGGACATTCTCGCTAAATTGTGCTTTTGCAAAAAAGCTATTTCCAAAAAAAGAAATATTTTCAAAGTGAGCATCTCCTAGAAACTGAGATCCTCCAAAGAATGAATTTTTTTTAATTTGTGCATTTGAGAAATAAATTTTGTTGCCGAATTGAGCTGAAGGAAAATATGCATTTTTATCAAATTTAGTACCAAAAAAAAAGACCTTTTCTTTAAATTGGGCGAAGGAAAAATAGGCATTATCTTTGAACTGAGCATATTGAAAGTATGCGACATCATTGAACTGAGCTCCCACAAAATCAGCGACTTTCAAAAAAACAGTACCTGAAAAATTGACAGGTCCGTTGAATATATTCCCTGAAAAGTCCACATATCCTAAGATCTTTGAATTAGTAATCACCATTTTCTGGCGATTATTATCAGGCCAATACAGGGAACTTAGGTTTAAATTGCCTATTATAATAACATTATCTAATCTTAACTCCTTACCTGCTACGATCATCGCGATTACTTCTTCCGCATTTATTGTTGAGATATTTTTTGTGGGAAATGTATTAAAATTAATTGAAGTATGACTTGACTCGAGTAAATCGATTTCAGGAATTGATATTGCAGCAACTGAGATGCCCTGAGTAGTATTAATGACAAAGAAAATTACCGCCATTAGCGTCGCTAGCAATCTGAACATCTTATGATTAATAGGCACTAAGTAGGATTTAGATCTTTCAGTTCCATATTAAAGGAGGTTATTCTTAATTTCACCAAAATATTTTTCTTCAGAGTAGGATAATAAAGGAAATCATGATGGTGAAATTAGAAAAATGGTTTTCCTTAGTTTTGATCTCATTAGCATTTGTCTTACCAATATCCGCAAATGGGCCTGTTATAACGTTTTGCAATTCGGCTCCAGAAAATGCAACCGGAAATGTCACAGAAGTTTTAAGCGAAGGTATGCTCATGATCGAGAACCTAGGGAAAATTAAGCTTGCAGATATTGAAATTCTTGATCCACAAGCTGCTAAGTCCTTTCTTGATCGTACGGTATTAGGTAAGCGGGTTTATCTCTACTTGGATGAAGTAGAAGATCGCGACCCCACATGGGATGCGGTGGCTTTTCTCTATCATCCAAATGGATCGGTGAACGACTCAGCGATCATCAATCGCATGTTGGTGGATTTAGATAATGGAAGTGCTGCGAAAAAACAAAACAGCGATTTAAATAACTTCAACCCTGATGCATGGTGGGATGATCCGAACACAGAAATAAGCAAAAGGAATTTATTCTATTGTTCGATGATCACAGCAAATTATACAGCCTAGGTCTTGCATCCCTTGGTTCCATTACAACTCGAAGTGAAACGGCGACGGCGCACCCGCGCAGTATTGCGTTTAAAAGAATGACTTGGATTTCAGGCCACCTCTTCACAAAGAAATCCGTTAAATTTGACCGAAATATACGCCTCTCGTCGATGATTCGAGCTGGCCGAACGGTTTATGCCAGTGCTAGCTCTGGATATCCGCCTACAGACACACCACGATAGGAGCTAAGCTACGTTTCCCCCAGGGGCTCATGGCCCGTTCTCGGCATTTAAGGCGATGCAAAGATCCACTACATGTCAGGCCCCCGGATAATCCCCGTCTTCCCCTGCCCTTTCTTCTTCAGCTTCTCCATCAGTCCCGACACCCGCTCCCTGGTCTGCTCAGTAGCTGCCGGGTCTCGCTCGAAGGAGACATTCAGGATATCTCCTTCCCTGCACCCGTCCGAGAGCTGAGAGATGGGAATGTTGAGCTTTATGCTCTCGTCCCCCAGCAAAAGAACCGCTATTTTGCCTTCGATTCGATCAATAACAGCTTTCATTTACAGCACCTCACGGCGGATGGCATATCCCGCAGGACACGTACCCTCTCGCCCGGGCGTCTGCGGAGCTGGTGAATGTAACCAGGTTTGAGGGTTTGATTCGTTTTGCCGCGCTGCAGCTCGGATAATGATACTTGTCCGACTTCGATGAGCCCACGAAAGGCCCCTGCGAAACCGTGGATGTATCAGTGGAGGCAGCAGCCGTTGTGGCGGGCCATGCGACAGCAGAGGCCGTGCTCTTAGGCGCGGTGCCGGTTGTGGTCCAGGATTGCTTCCCGGTAGTTACAGTGTAAGTCTGCCCGTCAGTGGTTATTACGATGTTGCCGTTGGTATCCGTCCGGTAGACCTTCGTGCCGGTATTCTGCAGGGCGCTCAGGGTCTTCTGTGTCGGGTGGCCGTAGTCGTTGCCCGCCCCGACTTCAATGATGCTACTGGTAGGCATAACCCTGCTCAAGAAGGCTGGGCTGGAAGCGGAGGAGCTGCCATGGTGGCCGACCTTCAGGACATCGCTCTTCAAGTCGTATCCGGAGGAGAGGAGGCTATCCTCGGCTACGATGCCGGCGTCTCCCATGAACAAGAAGGAGATCTTCCCATATACCACCCGAAGGACGATGGAGTTTTGGTTCAGGTCACCCGCAAACAGCGTTGCTGGAGGCGAGAGGACTTCGATCTTGAGGCTGGGGTCGAGATCGATGGTCTGACCCCGTTCAGCTACTGCAAAAGGTATGCCCTTCTGATCTATCAGAGACAAGTAGGTATCGAAGGAAGGCGCTGTGTGGGTTTGGCCGCTGTCCAGGACCTGCCCCACAGTGAAGTCATTGAGAACGGTTAAGAGACCACCGATATGGTCTTCGTGCGGGTGGGTTGCGACCAGGAGAGCAAGGTTTGTGACCCCATGGCTGCGCAAATAGGACTCAACTCTTCGCCCCATGTCCTGGGTGCTGGCGTCGATGAGAATGTTCTTACCGGCAAATTGGAGCAATTCAGAGTCTCCCTGGCCGACATCCAAGAAGTGCACGGTGAGATTCTCGCTCGCCGAAACCGAGACGGCAACCAGCAAGAATGCGAGAAAGGCTACTTGCAAGAGCCGCTTAAGATTGGAATTTTTCAATTTGTTCCCTCAGGCGGCCCCTATATCAGTCTGAGAATATAGCGTTTGAGCTTCAGATCTCATGGTTTTTCAAGTAGAGATGCGATCCAGGAACCTCAAAGTTGATATCATTTCAGCGTGCAATGACTCTCAGAAGGGAATACCATGGCCGAGAAAGAGATGAGAAACTTCGCCCTGCGAGATGAGAAAGGCAACGAAATAGGAGCGTTCACTGGCAAAGCGCCCCGCCAGGCGGCCCTGAAAGCGGCAAACCGGGGCTACACGGACATCAAACTCCGCGAGCGGGGCACGAAAAAGCTGCACGTATTCACAGGCGAGAGGGTGCAGGTGGACAAGCCCAAAGACGGGCCGGCCTGGATGCATGACAAGATCTGGAAGCCGCAGGTCAAGAAGGTAGGTGTCGAGAAGCTGGAGTAATGCTGAACCATCGCTTTAGAGCTTTTTAAACAGAAGATCCGATACCGAAAGATCAGGCTGCTTGTGGGGAATATCTGGCAAGTCCCTCACTGCCTCCAGCACCTTTTTCGCTGCCGAGCACCTCTCCGCCCCGGAGGCATCTGTTGCCATCTCCCCCAAGTCATGAAATACAAAATTAAGTGTTTAATAATAAAAAAGCATATGTGCGTCGGAATAGACTAAAAACTAATATATAGTGGTTCGGGAATATCCAGAAAGGATCATGACGGCTGAACAATTATTTGATATCACAGAGGAAGAAATTCATGTTCAAATAGCTGAACTTCGATTAGATCGTAAAAAGCTGTATTATGGAATTCTAGTTGATATGAGTTTCTTGTTGATAGTATTATCTCCAATTTTATATCTTATCTATTTGCTTTTCTTGTTGTTATACCACACACAAATCGAGATCAATTATCCAGTGACAGATAATATATCCAATTCATCAATCGTATCACCCTCGCCAAAAGGATTAGTAGATTATTTAAAAGATTTTGGTAATGGTTTAGTGTTCTTTTTTGGCATGATATTATATGTTAGCGTATTATATTCTTTAATTAATGATATTTACGAAAAATGGGCAAAAATTCAAGATTTAAACATAGATCTAATTAGATTAATCGAGTTGGAGAGAAGAATAAAGGCCGATCCGACTGCATCATCCATCACAAAGGGATTTTTCAAAGAACTGGTCGGATTGAATATAAGATACCTTAATGCATATAATGCCATTATCAAAGACCATACTCAAAAAAGCTTCCGGGTTTCGATATGGTCTGGAATCTTTGGTTTTAGTTTAATCCTGTTTGGGCTTTATATGGGTTTTGAAGATAAGAGCAACCTTAATAATAATCTTGCGTACCTTTCCGCAGCTTCGGGGATCATTATAGAATTCATCTCTGGTGTATTTTTCTATCTTTATAACAAAACCGTAAGAGAGTTGAAAGAATACCACAACAGCCTTCTTGATGTCCAAAATATATTGCTATCTTTCAATATTGTGCAAGATTTAGACGGAGAAATAAAAACGCAGATGTTAAGTAAAATGATTACATCTCTTTTAGGCAGACAAGAATCTTTATTAATCGAAAGAGAGTCTCCATTCTCTGATGTATCGAATAGTCCCGTCGAACAACAAAATAGGTGAAAAGCGGGGACTTCTCTCCACTCACCTCAAGTTGCTTTCTCCAGTCCTGATTCTAAAATTAGCATTTTATTTTATCCTCTGCACAAGTGTAATCAAAAAGAGCACAATCTACACGTACATGCCTCTGAAATGCTTATGGGTTGAAGGGAAATAATTTGCACGAATTAGGTTCCGTAATGTGCAGATAATAACTATCTAATGATGGGATAGTTTGATATATAAAATTAAATAATGTATAACTTATATCCTTTCAAGGACTTAGATCCATGCATCAAACCTTATATCGCTCTGGCCCAAATCCATGTAGATCATACGCCTCCTTCACCAACGCAGGTGCCACCGTGACGTAGATCTCCGTCGTAGATAGCCTCTTGTGCCCTACTTGCTTCTGTATCATGGGCACCGGCACGCCTGCCATCAGCGCATTAACCACATGGCTATGCCTGAGGATATGAGGCGTGACCTTCCTCCGGGAGAGCTTCTGCCTGGGCGAGACATCCTAGGTCCCGGCCACTTCTGCCAGGCGGCCCTGAAGGCAGCCAACCGGGGCCACACGGACATCAAACTCCGTGAGCGGGGCACGAAGAAGGTGCATATATTCACAGGCGGTAGAGTGCAGGTGGACAAGCCCAAGGGCGGGCCGGCCTGGATGCCTGACAAGATCTGGAAGCCGCAGGTCAAGAAGGTGGGTGTCGAGAAGCTGGAGTAACGCTGAACCATCGCTTTAGAGCTTTTTAAACAGTAGATCCGATACCAAAAGAGCAGGCTGCTGGCGGGGAAGATCCGGCGAATCCCTTACCGCCTCCAGCACCTTTTTCGCTGCCGAGCACCTCTCCGCCCTGGAAGCATCTGCCGCCATCAGCTCCAGGTCCTCAACATCAATCTGGCCCATCTTGAATTTTGTTACCAGGATGCCGGTCATGACGGCATCGCTATGCTTCGCTTTCTTAGCCAATTTTGCCCAATCTCCCATCTCAGTTGTTGAAGAAGGTATTAATCCCCCTCGCTCCAGCTCGGCGCTAGATCCAGAATTTTAATGATGATATTAAACGCAAGTGTCTATTAATATTAGGGAATGCATCTAGAGCCTGGAGTGCAAAAATGAGACTTAGAGTAATCAGCGCCAGAAATGAAATCCCAAATTTGAACCCAAATGAGAAGACAGTTCACCTGGCTTTCCGGGCCAGCAATGTAGATTTCCTAAACCTGATGCAGAGATGTCCCAGACTGAGGATGATTCAGGTCCCGCCATCCTACCGCAAGACCATGTCCAGTGCCATCCAGGTATTCCTGGAGATGCAGGGAATCGATATGCTGGAAGGCGACGTATGGGGCCACAGAAAGGATCTGGATGAGTACTTCACCGTGGAGGACAGCACGCTCGAAGAGATTCGCGCCCTGGCTGCCAGCGGCGCATCCGCAGATGAAGTGGCCAACCAGATTCAGAGAAAGGCCAGGATCGGCCCGGAGCTTATCAAGTACATCGCCAAGACCAAGATTACCGCTTGAGCCCGGACGCCAGTCCGGCTCAATTATCTATCTATTTTCCAGTCCTGCGGCTCTTGACCGCCAACTACAAATATCTATAACGATTATATAGATAGTTTGCCGCTTCGTGCCATGAAGGGTGGCGGGCGTGCCGTGGGCTTAACGAATCCAATGATGCTCTGATGACAAGGGCCTTTGCTCCACCGCGGAGCAGTTTGCCGCTGGCTCCTAGGGCTGGCTGATAAAACCCCTTGGTACAGGAGATGCATGCCGTCGCGGCCTGCATTTGGCTTCGGAGCCTGTGAGGCTGAAACTTTCGGCGGGCTGAAAAAGTTGCGCGCTGTGAAAGGCGCAGCAATCCGCTGGATCTCACGCTAATACACGGTCGGGAGCACGTTGCGGCAAAAGTCGAGGCAAGAGGGCGAGCACGAGGCCCCATGAAAAGGGTTCCGGAAATTCGGACGCTGTGTGAGGTTCCAGCGCTACTGCCGCCTTCAAAGCCCGGCTTAAAGTCGAGCTTCGGGCAGGGTCAGGTCGTCACTTCGCGGTGATTGGCTCTTCTGCGGAGGGCGCTGGGGATTTCGGCGCTGACCTGCCTGGGACTTGATATCGCATTTTCTTGATGACTTCTCTCTGGGGTGGAGATGATATTTTCTAAACTTGAAGCGAAAGCCTTTTATCTCGGCAATTGACGTATAGTTTATTGGCGAAAGTCGATGGCTATTTTTCCCTCCTACATCCAATTGACTTTCTCCTCCCTCCTTCTTATCCATCTTTCATGAGATCCTACAGCGTCCTGCCTCAGCTTTCTCAAAGAAAGACTTATAGCCTGACTCGTCCTTCATTCCTCCCAGAACGCCAGCCATTAGGAGGAGAGAGGCAATTTAGTCGGAGCAATGGGGCTTGAGGACTGGCCAGGCCCGCAGCTCCATTTATCTCATTAGCATAATCGATTTTACCGGCTCGCTGCTCTGCTATTCCGAAAGAAATGCATTTTACACGCTCCACATTATACAACCGTTCCAAATCGGACTAAATCCTCTTCGGCCCAACTGCCTATTCCATACCTTATGAACTCACTAATCAAGTTAACTTGATTGGTCTACTCGTATCGATCATTTCAGGCCAATGCTAGCGATCATGAAGACCATTTTTTCTATAGCACATCATCATGGGGTTTGAGTCGGAAAGTATCCTTATAATAATCGATTTAAGCATATCGGAAAAAGAATAGATGTATTACAGGTTACACGCATTGCTTTGAGCTGGAACCAGCTTATATCCCTCTGCTCATTTGATCTGATTTATCTACCGTTGGTTGATAGTACAGGGTGTAAAGTTGGAGTGTGAGGGCGATTTTAAGGAACGCCATTAGCACCAACTACATTCCCATTGGCATCGGTCTTGATTAGCAAGACATCTGTGTCTCCTGCGCCGTATGAAAAAGTGGTGCCAGCGATTATGTATCCTCCGTCGTTCGTTTGTTGCACTTCGCTCGCAATATCACTTTTTGATCCGCCAAAAGTCCTGTCCCAGATTTTGTCCCCTGATGAATCGGTCTTGATCAGCCATATATCACCTGTGCCATAAGAATCTGTATCTCCAGCGATAATGTACCCGCCATCGTTTGTCTGCTGGACGGAAGATTTGTAGAAACCATATCCAACGAAAGTCTTGTCCCAAGCTTGGTTGCCTGATTCATCGGTCTTGATCAGCCGTGCATTATTTTCTGCTGTACAAGCGATAATATATCCGCCGTCGCTCGTCTGCTGGACGGAAGGTTTGGCGTGATCCGATCCACTAACGAAGGTTCTGTCCCATAATTTGTTGCCCCTGGCATCAGTTTTTATCATCCAATAATCATAATTGTGACTATTGAGGTCATCAGTATCAGAACCAGTAACGCCCGCTATGATGTAGCCGCCCTCTCTCGTTTGCTGGACGGAATATAAGGTAGCGTGATCAAACTCCGATCCACCAAATGTCTTGTCCCATAGCTTATTTCCTGAAGAATCGGTCTTAAGCAGCCACGCGCCCTTGTCTCTTTTTCCGGCAATAATATATCCGCCGTCGTTCGTCTGCTGGACAGAACTTGCGAAATTAATCTCCGATCCACCAAATGTCTTGTCCCATAGCTTATTTCCTGAAGAATCGGTCTTAAGCAGCCAGGCATCAAGGGGTGTAACATATGCATCATTATATGCACCATCATAATTAGTTATACCACCGATAATATATCCGCCGTCGCTCGTCTGCTGAACTGAATATGCCTCTTGTCCGCTGAAAGTTTTGTCCCATATTTTATTCCCAGAGGAATCTGTTTTGATCAGCAATGCATTACCATTGGCTTCTGTGGCCATAATTGGACCGGTACCTCCCGCGATAATGTACCCACCATCGCTCGTCTGCCGGACTGAGTGGGCCCCATCCAGCATCGAACCGCCAAATGTCTTTTGCCATGATTCTACAGCTGGCGCTATTATCTCAAATTTATAAGATCTACTGTCATCTACCCCATCTGGATCGGCATGCTTTCCATCCCTCACATGAACCTCTATCTGATATGATCCAGGTTCATTGGGTGTCCAAGTCCATTTATTCTCTTCAATCCAGTCGGTCTTTGGTTCGTCGTTCAGGAAGAATCTGTAGAGAATTTGATCGCCATCAGGATCTGATGCATCTACAGTCCAGATGATAGCCGCTCCGACCTCTTGCGGGCTCTCTGGCTCTGCCATTAGGACAGTTACCAATGGAGGCTGATTGGCCGGAGGCAACCTAAAACCAAAGTCGATCTCCGATTCATGAGTATCGACTAGATCGATCGTTTTGATACCCTCAGGGACTGTAGTCGTCCAGTTCCCTTGTACTACAGCACCTAATTCGTAGCTTCCAGGCTGAAGCCCAGTAAAAATGTAGTACCCTTTTCGATCAGTCTTCACAGTGACTAAGTTCCCATCGGGTTTCTCTAGCAGAACATCCCATCCCACCAGGCCTGCTTCATCAGTGCCCTTAACGCCGTCGCCGTTTCTGTCGTCAAAGATCCGTCCGGAGATAGAGAGCGCACCTTGTGACTCAGGCGCACTTCCCGGCGTGATATAGAAACCTGAAGCACTGCCTTTCAAGCATCCTGGTGCGTCCGCAGAGATGAAGAACGTCCTGTTCTCTGAAGGTGTCTGGTCAGGAGATGTGTACTCGATCACATATGTCCCGGTAAGTATTCCCTGGATCTGCTTCAGTATGGTTGAGAAATCTGCTGAATTTATATCAATCCACAAACCGCTCGCTTCGTCACCTAACTCTCTCATATCTGCATACTTTGGTAGATTTGAACGTGGCACATTTGGATCAACATTTGATTTACGGAAATCTGGAGACACGGCTATTAGCATAACACTTGAATTCAATAGATCGCTTTTGACATCGTCCATTGTATAAGCTGAACTGGATTTTCCATCACCTTTCTGCTGGGATGGTTCATCCGTTACCACGAGGATGACCTTCTGAGCATCGGGCCTAAATCCGAAAGACAAAGCCCTCTCTATTCCGTCAAGCGAGTTTTCTGGCAACTCGGTGTTTCCTCCAGATGTGGTGAGTTTACCTACCACATTTCTAAAAGAGTCAGCATCGTTGGTCCAATTGATCCTAGTTGTTACATCTGCGCCATTGAATGTGACCAAAGAATATCTGGCATCAAGCCTGCTAGAATTGATTTTTTGGGTCAGGTCCTTGACCTTCAATTTTAGAGCATTTATTTTAGCATCCATGCTATTTGTTTCATCAAAGACGATCGCCAGGTCAATCTTCTGACCTGAAGCATTTCCGCTGAAGTAGACATTATCAATTGCGACATCGTTGTCGTCTTCCTTAACCTTGAAGTCATCCTTTTTGAGGTTCCCGGACATAGCACATAATTTATCGATTAAGATATTAGCCTTTATTTTTGGGAAGGCAGTTGAATCAATTCCGAGAATTTTGATCCCATTATTTTCAGAAGACGCAATTGACTTTGATGCAGCACTAACGGTTGGGGAATCTAATGTGGGTTGTGCTTGTGCGTTCTCTGTAGTTATTATATTAATTGTTACTAAAATTATCAATAGGACTATCATACATTTGCTCATAATTTCCCTCAAGATCATATGGACTCGTTGATACCCAACAAATTAAAAGTTTTGCATTCAATGTATTACAAGAATATTCAATGCTACAGCCTTTACGCCTGGAAACAGTCCTGAAAAAATGTAGATAGGACTGAGCCTACTCGCTATAACCCAACTCCTTTGCTTTGGCAAAGGCAGCATCGGATTCGGTGGTTTTTCCGAGGGCTTTGAGAGCTTTGCCTTTCTCGTTCCAGATCAGGGAAAGATTGGGATCGAGTCTGATCGCCTCATCATAAGCCTTGATGGCCTCCTCGTACTTACCCTGTTTACTTAGTACAAAGCCTTTATTCATCCAGTCTTCGAGATTATTGGGATTCATCCAGATGGCTTCGTCAAAAGCCTTGGCGGCTTCGTCAAGAGCCTTGATCGCCTCATCATGTTTGCCCTGAGCCTCAAGTGCATTGCCTTTGCAAATCCAGATATGGCCATCGTTGGGATTCAGCCTGATGACTTCATCATAAGCCATGATAGCTTCATCGTACTTGCCCTGGCTATCAAGTGTCATGCCTTTGTTGTACCAGGCTGTGACATCATTTGGATCTAGCCTTATAGACTCTTCATAAGCCATGATAGCTTCATCGTTCTTCCCCTGTTGGCCGAGATCATTGCCCTTGTTGGACCATTCTAAGGAAAGATCGGTATCCGGCCTGATGTCCTCGCCCTCAGCAATAGAACTTGAGTCCGTCGCTGAGGTATTTTGTTGCGTAATTACATGGTGCCTATTGCCGAAGAGCACATCTTCTTCTTCGTCGATATAGCCATCCAAGACAGCTCGTTCAATGTGATCCTGAATCTCAGGAGGTATCTCCTTGATCTCGACGATATGATCTCTTATGCTATCAAATTCGACACCGCCTCCACGGAAAAGACTTGTTTCAGTAGTTGTATTTTGCCTGCATTTGTATTCCCCATTATAAAAAGAATAAACATATTGGTCCCAAATCTCTTTAGGACTCCATTGGTTCTGCGATTTTAATATACCAGACGGATTCAAACTGCCTCGGAAGATATCCATAGATGGGTCTATCCGAGATTTATACCATTGGGCCAAGGCAAGAGCGACATACACATTTCGAAGATCCTCATAATTTTTTCCATGATTCACATCGGCAACGATGTATGGCTGTATCATGCTCATCTCAAGCTCACTGTTGTATTCGCTATATTCTTTGACAGATTTTTTAAGCTCATCGAGACAACCTATCGAAAGTGTTGCATTATCCTGATTACGCACGCTGAAGGACCAGTGATCAGTAGTATCTGTATTTAGTCCAGAGTTAATTGTTAATGTTGCATTAATGATATAGATCTGAGTACCATTTGTATAAGCGTATACCTTGTCAGGAATGATCTCATGCCTAGTCACTACGTGGAACTGGACGTTGTGGATGTCCTTTATCTCTCCGGGGAACTTCTTCATGCATTGCTGAACGAGATCTTTGCGCTTCTTATCTAAGAAATTCCAATAAGTCTTGCCAGTCTCGTTGGCACATGGATTCTCATAATTGCTAAAGTCTCTCTTCATCTGGAGGTCAGCTTCAAGCATAATTCTTCCGATTTCAGACTGCTTAAGCCGTTCATCGATAATTTCATCTGGCCCCCAGGGGTTCAGATTGACCCAGAATTTATCATCGGGAATAGCCAAACCAGTCACGAATGCGGTTGCACCTATCAAGGTGGAATTTATTGGATTGATTCCAGGATTCGTTCCCTCAGCGTTGTGTGCTTTGAGTATCAAGTCAAAATTTATACCGCCTTCTTTATCGGTGCTCACAGATATGCAGTTCAGTTTGATCGAGGTGAAATTGATTCCGCCTAGATCGCTCGCCGAGACTGGATTCTCTGCACCTTTAACCCTACCATAACCAAAAAAAGATGATTTATATTTTTGTTTCCATTCCTTATAGCTTATTTCTTTTACACCTCCAACCGTTGAATGAATAACCTGACCATCACCTGCATATATTCCGACATGGTCTATGTCTGTTCCTTTCTCTTCTGTATTAACGTATAGCAAATCTCCTGGCTGCAGTTCATTTTCAGCTGGAGGCGCAGTGAATTCCTTCTTGAATTCCCACATTTTTTTATCTTTCCATTGGTCATTTGCACCATATCGGTCCACAATACATTCCGAGCATACGTCATTTCCATTTTCTAATGAGGGCCGCGAAGTACTTTTTAGTCCTGCTGCCCTATTGAACGCCCAAAAAACCAAGCCAGAACAATCGATGCCCTCTTCCTTGACAACTCTACTATCCATTAATTCATAATTAGAATATTCGCCTTTCTTATTCTGGTATCCAGCCCCTTTAACACTTCTGGCGAGATTCACCATTTTTTGACCTAGTGTTTGCTGCTGTCGCGTGGTCGCAGAATTCGATGGCACCTTGTCTATTGCCTGAGTAATTGGTTGCAAGCCTTGCGAAAGAGCCACCTCGCTAGAATACTGCTGTACGTCAATGCCACCCACAACTCCTGAAAATAGCATTATCATAAGTACCATGAATGCTAAAGACCGAATTATCAAGCCCATAAATCTCACCAAGTATTGTTTAAAGATTGAAAGATCTAACGAAAAACCTTTGGGTGGCTGATAACATATTCGCAACTCTATCTTGATGTCTTGCAAGTTGCACGCTCTTGAATATCCAGTCTATTCCGGTCAGAATCAGAGGCTGCAATATTTTTATAAACATGCTTTCGATCTCGAAAGGCCTGATGTTACGCTCCAGGTTCTATTTCAAATTTTGGCTCTATAGGTTGCGATTTTTCGAGAACGAGCAATTGTCGATAAATCATTCCATAGTGCCCTGGAATGATTTGTTTGCCAGAAGCGATTCGTGACCATCCAAGCCAAATGAGAAAAGAGCGAGAAGATTTGCAGTTTATACGCATATCTCTTCTAATCGAGCTGCTTTAGATCCTTGCACTCACCGGCCCGAATCCATGCAGATCATATGCCTCCTTCACCAGCGCCGGTGCCACCGTGGCGTAGATCTCCGTCATAGAGAGCCTCTTGTGGCCCACCTGCTTCTGAATCATTGGCACCGGCGCACCCACCATCAGCGCATTCACCACATGGCTATGCCTGAGGATATGAGTCGTCACCTTTTCCTCCGAGAAAGCTTCTGCCTGGGCGAAACCACCTGGATCCCAGCCTCTTCTGCCAGGCGGTCTATGGTCCTCAGCACGTCTTGGTGCTCAGGCGACCGGAGCTCCGGCCGGGGAAGCTCCACTTCGATCCAGTTGCAGTCTCTCTTGTATGGCCTGCAAAGATCCTTGATTCACCCGGACGGCCCGGATTTACGCCATAGTCATGACTCTTGACTCCAGACTCTTGAATCCTGACCCTTGCATCCCGAAGCAAGAGACCAGAGTCAAGCACAATGCTTATAGACATTCATGAAGAGTTTACAGTTATGGAGGTAATAGCGGTAGCCAACCAAAAGGGAGGGTGCGGCAAGACCACGACGGCGGTGAATCTCGCCGCATATCTCGCCCTGCGAGGATCTCACGTCCTTTTGATAGACCTCGATCCTCAGGGCTCTTCGACCACCCATCTTGGCATTGACAAAGACAACCTGCCCAGGAACATGAACGAGGTCATGATGGACAGGGCAAAGCTGAAGGAGATCATCATGCCCACGACTGTAAATGGGCTAGACATCGCTCCCACAAATAATGACCTCGTTGAAGCCGATGCAATCCTAACCAGCAAAGTGGGCAGAGAGAAGCGGCTCAAGAAGAAGGTCCTGGAGCTGAGCTATGATTACATCATTATCGACACACCCCCAGCTCTGGGCAACATGACCCTGAACGCCCTTGTGGCCAGTGATAGGGTCATTGTCCCCATCCAGGTGGAGTTCTTCGCTGTAGAAGGCTTGAAGACGCTCATCAGAATGCTGGACGAACTGGATGAGCTTGGCTATCAGCCCCAGAGAAGATATCTGCTGACCATGTGCGATAACCGGCGAAAGATAACCGAAGAGGTATCCTCCAAGATCAGGAGCCTATTAGGAGAGGCCGTCTTCAAGGTCGTTATTCCCGAGAACGTGCGGCTTGTCGAGGCTCCATCCCAGGGCTTGCCAATATGCCTCTATGATGCATCCTGCTCAGGGGCACTGAGCTACAAGGACCTAGCAGATGAGGTGGCAGCATGAGCCCAGGAGATCGTATGTCAAAGGGGCTTGACTTCATGCTGAAAGGCATTGGTCCGAAAGGCAAGACTTCTGAGTCTGGAGACCAGCTTCAGGAGTCAGGAGTCATGACTCAGGAGTCAGTAGCAGAAAGTCGGGACAGGAGCGAGCAGCTTCAAGATGCCAGAGCCCAGAGTCAGGAGTCAACAGTCACGACTCAAGACTCAGGAAGTACAGTATCTAAAGAAAAGGATGTGAGCCCTGAGTCAGGCGTCGGCCTTCAGGAGCCCAGAGTCGTGACTCAGGAGTCCGTAGACGAGACTCAAGATACAAGCGTCGCGCATCAAGACACCAGCACCCAGAGTCAGGAGTCAAGATTCAAGACTCCAGAGTTAGGAATTGAGCGTCCCAAAGAGATTGAAGTGAGACAAGAGCCAAACATCAGGCGTCCGGAGTCAGTAGTCCTGACTCATGAGTCAAGTATCAGGATTCAAGACCCAGCAACCCAGCTTCAGGAAACTAGATCCAAGAGTCATGAAGCGAAAGATAAGTCCAGAGTCATGACTCAGGAGTCAGGATTCATGACAGAAGACATAATAGATCAGGCAGTTGCCCAGGCCCTGAAGGCACCCAAGATCTCGCTCTATTCCCCCCTGCTACTTGCAGTCCTGGAAAGCCAGCAATTGATGCTCTTAAACCGCAAGGAGGTAACTCTCCTGCAATACCGCAAATCCACTAAGGCCCGGGAGCTGGTGGAGAACGCCCTCAAGGAAGCTTACCCGGAGCTGTGCGAGAAGATATTGAATCGCATTAATGAAGGAAATGGGAAGAAGTGAATGAAAGCGGGGAAAATGACTGCCTTGGTTTACAAGAGGGACGAAATCTCTAATCCACTAAACTGAAGCTCTCCGGCCATGGCCCATATTCACCCTTGCATGACCGAACTTCTGGTCGGCTTCGCTCCTGGAGCATTACCTCTACTTCAGAGATGGTGATGCTGAAGACCTCGGCCAGGATCTCCATGGCCGTCTGGAGCTCCAGGACTTTGGGATTCACCCAGGGAGCCTTTACAGAACGCTGCACCAATTGCCTCTGCTTCTGAGGACCCATTATCTGCTCAAGAACTTCTGCCATAGTATGCCTACTTAGTTTGTGAGCATAAGTAGTTTGGCCGGAAAATGATATCAGCAAGCCATTTTTACATAAAAGGATTAGATGGATTACATAAAAGCAAGATGGTAAGTATAGCCGATTAGATATGGTTTACCTTCTTTACTGCCTCTGGTCAATTCAGCAAGAGGATTCAAGCGGCCTTAGACTGCAACTTCATCCTCGGATTTAGCATTAGATGCAAGGAGCGACCTAAACGCATTGCAATGCTCCAATGCCTCCAATCCTTTCGACGTGGTCCTGTACTTGACGTTGTCTGCTTCTAATACGCTAAGCAGACCTGCATCAATTAGTTGCTCGAGATAAATCCTTACTGTGCGAAAGTTAAGGTTGCATTGGTAAACAATTTTTGTCAATCCGACAGGCTCTCTGCATAGCTCCAGGATTGATTCCAGAATTTCTTCCTTACTTCTTTTCATGATCTAAGATCAGTATCTTAATTCCTATAAACAACTTTCTACAGTAATCGGTTGCATTTGGCAACGGTCAAAATTGGAGATTTATCTTTTTGATTTAATAATATTAAATTGCTATTATAATTGATTCTGCTTTGATTCGCTGCTATACCGTACACTAAAGCTAGCGAAACACTACTACCCGACCGCTTGATTGAACCAATTAGTTGTATTTCTTACTTCCTTATCATAACAATTCAGGCGTTCCCTATTGGATCCTTGAAGAATACTATCCTGATCTCTTCCATTATCGACCGTTGCCTTGAGTTACGATCACTCTCCATTTTTATAATATTTGATTCGTTAATGTCTTCAGCTATTCCGGTTAGTCTTGTGGTTTGACGCCCATCATTCGGAGTATGACTACATGCCAAGGCAGGGCATATTTGTTCAGCTCTCTTCAAAGCTCTTATAGTGTCGCGGCGGCTTGGAGGCTTTCCTTCACGCCCTGCTATGAAATCTCTTGCCTGGCAGGAATTGAAAGCAATCATTTTCTTTCCCTGAGCGATGGATCTTATGTGATCTACAATAGCGCAGGCTCTCAATTGAATCTTTGTCACTGCTTGCTGAATTTTTCCGTCTTCTGCAGGTGCAGATGCGGGCCTTGTCTTCAGAGCGTTGTTGATATGCCAAATCTCCTTTTTGATATAAGCATTGAGAAGAAGAAGCCTTCTAATAGGCGATTTCTCTTTTTTGACAGCATTGCTTGCCTTGGTATTCATCTCAGCCAGTTCACGGCCTCGCAGAATTCCGTTCTCCTTGAGAACCTCATTCAATGTATCGTAGACCTGAATCAAGTCCTCAAATAGGGCTTGAAGCTCTGAGATGGGGATCTCGACGATCTCTTCAGTCTGGGGGAAGTCCATTCAGACCGCCTCCGTAAAACAGGAAGATGCGTGTCCATACTGCGCTACATTGCCTGGGATGGAATCGCTGTCAGGCTCTGATGCAAAGCTATTTATTCTATGCAAAGCTACATTTGTCATACGCAAACGCTCCTTCTCGGAGTTTCCCTGTCCAGGTGTTACGAGCACCTGGACCGGAACCAATTTTACTAGCTATTATTGATTGTAAATGATTTTAATTATGAAGATATTTTCTGGATATTCGCGACTTTACAAGAAAATATTTTAATTTTGTTGATAAAATCTTCTAGTAGATCGTCGCTTAGCGGCTCTGATGCAAAACTATATATCCCAGCTAAAGCTATCTCTATCATAATCGAATTCCGTTCTTAGGGATTTTCGGTCCAGGGGTTCCAGCCCTGGACTGAAATGTATTTTATCTACGTTTCATTCCAGTCATTCTATACTATCGTCTACATTTTTCTGGGTTATGCTTAAAGCTCGATCTAGTTTTGAATGCTAGTTTGGAAGCGCTAGATTGTCGGCTTCTTTAAGCTTAGTTAAGGCATACTCCATTGCATGAGTTCTGCTGGCAAAGCGACTCTTGTCCACTTCTTTATCTACCCAATCGACAAGGTCTCTTTTGATAGATGCCGTAACTTTTACCTTCCCTTCACCCATATAGAAATCCTTCTTCATTTGGCGTATTTAAGCGTATTCTATGTTTTTCTATGAAGATTTTCTAATAAATTCTCTTTATTATATTCTCTCTTTCTTACAAAGTTGGACTAAATGAATATCAAGATCTTAATTATAATGGGCAAAAATGTCTTTTCATTTGGCTCAACTTCTCAGATAGACGTTTCCTTTGAGGCCATTGCTTCGCGACTTACTATTGTCACAACTTGTTACATCGCTTGTTTCTCTCTAGACCCCTCATACTCCCCGACCTAAGGCCCCGAGATAAATAATCCGTAAACTAACATAACATCCTGTTATCTGCCGTATTCCTGTACTAATTTCTCTTAAAAGGTCAAAGCATCCCTGAAGATTCCCCCTATTGTGCAAACTAATCCTTCCGGCAGCTCGTCGAAGGATTGTAACAAACTGTGACAATAACAAATCATGTAACAAACTGTTATCATGCATTGGCGGGCTAAATTCGTGCTGAAGCCCTCTCTGATTCTGATGATCCTGGCCGCCTTGCCTTTTTTCTCAAAATTGACTTTATCCGGGAAAAGCACTGCAGCGCGGCGCATGGCTCGCAGGCCCTGTTCCCGGTAGATCTTCTTCTCCTCTTTGGCGGAGATGATCCTTATGGTATCGTTAGTAGTAAGCTGTTTCAATTTGCGATCCGTTACAAACGCTTCCATGAGGACCTCGGCTCGCCAGGTTTCGACAGTGGTCAAATTCAGCCTGGGCCTGCGCAGAATAAATGTTACAACGGAGCGCTCCAGGTCGGCCAACTGGCGCAGCGCGTTCACCGGCGTTATAATGTTTCGCTTTTTGGCCGCTTCTATGGCCTGCCACTCCTTCTTGACGTGGGCGTAGAGGCTCTTTGTCTCTGGGGTGGCGGGGAGCTGCTCCAGGGCTTTCAGGCATTCATCCAGTCCCTGGCGCTGCTCGGAGAAAAGGGTCCAGAAAACATCCTGCAACTCCTCTATCAGGGCCTCCATCTTCTTGTTGGCCTTCTCCAGCTTCTCCTTTTCGAAGCCCTCTATAGCATTATTTAGCTCCTGGTCTGGTTTGTTGCGCGCCTTATTGATGGCGATGAGCTCTTCTTTTCCCTGCTGAAGCTTCCAGGATAGGCTCAGGATGCCTTCGTTCTGCTGGGCAATGAGCGAGTCTTGCTCCATTATCCTTGCCTCGAGCTCTCCGATGGTCCTCTTGAGCTGGGCTGGCTCAGATGAAGAAAGCTCCTGCGCAGTGCGAAAAGAGTTTATATCTGGGACAACAACCTGATTCATGCCTGAAAACCTCAATCCGTCCCGAGATTCATGACTTCAACTCCGGTGCGTGTTGTGGTGCGAACCTCCCAAGACTCGCATCAGGCCTCGGAGAGCTTGGGCAGCTCTCCGTGACAATCAATCCTAATTTAGTTTTATATGTTATAATGTTACTTTTGGGGTTGCGCCAGTCCGATAGATTCTGATATCTTGCTAAAATAACTCTAAAAAAAGATACATTAGTGAATCCGGTACGGACGCAAAGCCTTTTATCTCTTTGCTTAGCATATTTCATTGACTTGCCCCTTTACTTCTAGGTTAGCTATGGCTAGTTCAAGCACTAGGCGTTCGGCAGGTCGGCACATCGCCATCTCACCACAGGCGTTGGCAGCTTCGTGGCGAAGGAGCCCACACTCCTTCGTCGCGAGGACCTGACACCTTATCATTGATCCGTATTACTTATTCTGAATTACTCGTTGCCATCAAAATATAAAACTGTTTTGGCTTGTGTTTACATGCCCATCAATCGAGTCCTATTATGAGTAGTCGTTATGCTTCAAGTGGTTACTAATTTTTGCTTGAATATAACTAAGTATTAGTTTATGAGCTATACTGCTACAACTTTTAAATAGTCGGACCATTTTTGAGTTAGCGGTGAGGCATTGAGTCTCTTTCTGTGTGTGGGCGCAGGAAGGACAAGAGACCTGCTAATAGCGCCTTACCAAGACGGTTTGCAGAAGAATGTGGTGAGAGAGATGTGCCAAATTTTGGGTGTCAATAGCCTAAGCGCTGAGGCTCATGAGTCCGGGCGAAGGGTTTCTTCAATGAGGATGGTCTCATGAAGAAGGAATTTGTCGGGATTCTCCAGGCCAGTTTTGGGATGATGGGCTCAGTTCGTCTAAACCTGGAGCTGCCCGGATCTTTTATCGGAGACACAAACCAGTTCCTGGAGGGGGCTAGAGGAAAGCGCGTCCTGGTAACCGTGGAAACCCAGGAGGTGAACGCTTGAAGATGTGCCGCCCCTGTTCTGAGGCCCTGGGAAGTACCAGGACCGCTTTGGAGGAGATCGCATCCCGCCTCAGGGCAGACGAGTATGACATGCGCAGCTTCCCATCCGATCTGAGAATGAGCTTCATGGTCTTGGCTGAAATGGCCCGCATGATGCATCTTCCTGGGCTGGATAAGGATATCGCTGCCCTGGCCAAGGCCTTTATGGACCAGGTTGAGCCCCTCCATGCAGATATATCTGATCTTATTTTGGAGGTTAAGAAGTGAACCCAACCTCCCCTTATCACAAATCCTTAAATATAATAAGAATCAATGTTTCTTATAATGTTCAGGCTTCCCGGCCCGTGAGCAGATCTCTTCTGGGGGACTCTATCGATGTTACTTGAGCCCCTACGGGAGCCTGGGACAAGACTTGCCACTGAGTATCATGGTGGCAAAGCAGGCCGTTTCTGGGGTTTTGAAAAGGTGGTTCTCGAAGAGATTACCATCTATCGGCCTCGGATGTGCCCGCATTGCAAGCAGGAGGCAGTAGTTTTCGACGAGCGAGATTTCCCCTATTGCCCGAGCTGCGGCACTGAACCTTTCAAGGTCCAGTTAAAGAGGAGATCAAGGCCGGATATAGAGCGTTACAGGAGGCTAAAAGAGCAGAAAAGAGGCAGAATAATATATAAATAATGAATGCCAGACATGTTCTTTAGATGGATGAAACAGATCTATTCAAAGAGATGGCCAGGCTCGATGCCGAGCTTCTGGATCTGATGAAGGATTCCCCGGAGCTGGAGGAGATCTATGCCGAGGAGATGGGCGAAGATCCCGGCTCTGTGGTCTACCTCCCCCGAGCCCCAACTCCAGAAGACTGGGCTCGTGCTCAGGAATTAGCCAAACGAAAATAGAGGATTTTTTATGTCTTTCAGGCCAAGGGACACATTACTGAAATTAGCGGACGCTGGAGTCGATCCCGATTCGCTCCTAATTCTGGAGCGCCATGAGAAGGTGGATTACATAGAGCTGGGCCTTCCCAGCCAGATAATAGCCAAGGTTCTGCAGATCGAGGGAGTTCTCATGTCAAAGGGCAAGAAGAGGATCAATTATCATAAACAACGCAGCGTCTGGGGCAGAGGTCCTCATTACTCTGTTTTGAGGGACCACTACAAGAAAAATAGGATGGAGTTTCGCACGGCTCGCGGACTGCCTTTGTGATGCGTCTTTGCATAGCGATTATTGTAACAAATCTATTCAGCAGAATTTTATAAGCATCTTTTCCAGCCCGTAAAGCATGGGTTTGCGCGCTAAGAAAGACTCATTCATATAGTGTCTGGTATCGCGCTGGTCCAGGAGGTTAATTCGTCCAGGCTTTTTATCCCGGCCTGAGACTAATGTCATGATATAACTTCTATAAATTTAGCCAAAAGTCTGGCGAGGATAGGAGCTATTCTTTGTCTTGGCCTCCTTTGAGCTAAAATACGACGATCACCGGAAAGCTGGGGCCGGGTTGGTGCAATATACTGCATTTTCCCTCACTAAGAAAAATCCGCTCCTTTTTTCTTCTCGACCTCAGCCCGGAAATGACCGCTCTTTGGGTGACACGCCGTCTATCTCTGCGGAGCCCTCTGTCTGCCCTCTGGGCGGTCTCGCTTTAAAAGATGCCGTTTGCCGGCAGATCGAGCATGAAGGCACGGGGACGCAAGCGTCCCGGGAATACCCAGGGATCGGCCTGGGAATCAGGAGAAAAGATCGATGACGGGAATGATAGATGATGCAGGTTCTAAACTGTTAACCGCAGGAATTGTCTCTCTAAAATTGGCTAACCCGAATGCTTGGGCTGCATTCAAGAGAAGCCTCAAGTGCGTGGCTATGGGCGTCTGTGCCCTGGATGAGATAACGGATGATGACAAGGTGTCATCCGAGGAGATTTCCAAGGTTCTGGCAATGGCCAGGGACTACGGAGCCGTCCGGACTCTGCAAGATATGTTGTGGGGCTTGCTGAAACATGTGAAGGGATAAGGCATCTCTTCATGAAAAATTCTACCAGCGAGGTGGGGGGAGAGGAGGAGTAATATTTGTATCCTTATTCAAAACTATTGCCAATCATTATTTGCATCCTTTTTCTGCATTTCTGCCCTGGCCAATGCACGATAGAGTTTCGAGAAGATTTCATGGGGGAGGGAGATCTTCAGACTCAGGCAGACTATAATGGAGTAAAAGGCGGAGTTCTTACGAGGGGTGCAGAGTCCATCTACTACGGCCAGGTCTTAACATCTGCTCAGAACTTCCAAGGACTGAGAGCCATAGGCAATCAGAGTAGTTACTATGTAGCTACAGAGGACCATTCTTTGCGGATCCATAATTCTTCTGATCTAAATGCCACAGCTAAAATCTTGTCATCTTTAGACGGAGAGAATTTGACCAGAACTACATTCTTCTCTGCTTCTGGAAATGGTAAGGTTCGGGAGAAGGTTCTTACGCCAGGTAAGTTTAGCCGGTCCGTGGAGATCTCCAGCTTGTGGCACTCCGGCAAGTTCAAGCTCAATTCTACGGTGGTGGTGGGATCGTAGACCCACTAACCGCTAAAAGCAAAGCAGAAGCCCGGCTGAAGAGGAAAAGGCAAAGCATGCCTACATTGCAGTATCATCTGCCTCCTGAAATAGCAAATAGAAAGTTCGACCTGAACCAAACCAAGTTCTTGGCCAGGTATGCTGGCATGATAAGAGGCCCAGATTAAGGAGAATTGACAAATGGCTAATGAAGATGAAGGATTCGGCTGCTGCGGAGTATCTCCAACCGGAGCCCAGGCAGCAGAGTGCATAGTGCAGAACCTTGAAGACAGAATCATACCATGCGGAACAAGGAAACCAGCAGGCCAGGAGAGGCTTTACAGAACGACTACTCAGCTCTGGCTTACCAGGCAGGGATTCATAGCCTGGTCAAAGAAGCAAGGCAAAGGTGTTGATCCAATCTGTTGGTTCACGGAGATGGGACACGGTCCAGTCCCGGATGATGCAAAGGACTGAGCAAGATTGCAACAAAATTGCGAGCGTAGTGCAGCGATCCCGGCTAAGGTAGTTCGGCAAGTAAAGGCCATCCGGAGGCTCATTAACTTTTTGATTCGCTTGGAACAGCATATCATAGAAGATGCTAAAAAAAGGGATTCTCCTTAACTTTGCATCATTTTGCATCACTGCATCATTTTGCATCATTGGACTACTGCATCTCGAATATCTTTGCATCACTGCATCAAATCTGCATCAGGACTACTTTATGGCATTCGGAACATTGGCCCCCTTTATTGACCTGATCGAAAAGGGATTTGCGGATAAAAAGAGCCCCAGGACGATAGCAAGAGAATTGGGGCAGCCTGGACTCTATTCAACGATCAACCGCTACAAGGCTGCCGTCTGGGACCTGCGGGACCTGGTAGATGAGGCCAAAGAAGTCCGAGCACAGAGGCATGACGATGCAAGAAACAAAGCAAAAGATGAAATCGTCAATACGCTCGATGTGGTCAATTTAGGCAAGCTCCGGGCAAAGCAGCTTCTCGATGTGAATTTAGGCGATCTGTTCGCTGTCTCTGATGGGACTATGCATGCACTCACCCTCGGCTCTGCATCAATCTACTGGCCTATTGGCACACGCATGCTCTTTGATTGCGCTAAATTGGAGCTGGAGCTTTCCGGGGATGATGCAGAGAGCCGAATGGCTGATGCAATGGAGGAGTGGGAGGACACGAGGCTTGCAATTCTCAAGGCGGTAGAAGATGATCAGGAGACGAAAAAGAAAATTATCGCTGCCTTGGAAAAAGCGAGACGACCTTCTATACGCCCTGGATCCGGCAATCTGGATAAAAGAGGTCCTGGGGATTAAGCCGGACCCCTGGCAAGCAGACCTTTTACGAAGCCGCTCTCAGCGTATTATTCTTAACTGCTCTC
Organism: Methanothrix sp.; assembly: GCA_035402785.1. Classification (GTDB taxonomy): domain Archaea; phylum Halobacteriota; class Methanosarcinia; order Methanotrichales; family Methanotrichaceae; genus Methanothrix. The sequence continues at coordinate 27,763 of DAONDW010000001.1, forward strand.
GCCAGTCCGGCAAGTCTACAATCTGCGCCGCCCTGGGCCTGCATGAGTCCATTTACAGGCGCCCGTCTTTTGGCATGGCCATAGCACCCAGCCAGGATCAGAGCGGCGAGCTGATGATGAAGTTTGACGAGTTCCGGCAGGCGGTGGAGCTCTCTTCGGACTATATGGATAGTGACACAAAGCTTGCCGTGAGGTTTGCCAATGGAAACCGATTCATCGCCAGACCCGGCTCGGCCAAGACCTCCCGCGGAAAATCAGCAGTAACTCTACTCCTCGAAGACGAGGCTGCCTGGGTGGATGACCTCCTCAGAAAAAGCGTCTCACCCATGCTGGCCGTTTCCGGTGGCCGGTACATCATGATGTCAACGCCCTTTGGAAAAAGAGGCCATTTCTTCGAAACCTGGATGAACGCCAAAAACTGGGAGAAATATGAGATAAACGCAGACCAGTGCCCCCGGATCACAGCGGAGTTCCTGCAGCAAGAATTAGACGATGGCATGCCCAGGAGCTTCTGGTTGCAGGAGTATTACAATCAGTTTATGGATACAGATAACCAGCTCTTTGGATTTGATTTGGTTAAGCAAGCCTTCTCCTCGGAGGTCAAAGTTCTTGAATTCACCTAGACATATAGAAAAGCGTTACCTGGTGGGCCTGGACCTGGGGCAAGCCAACGACTACACCGCTCTCTCCATCCTCAAACAAGAATGGCACCTGCTGCACAATCGCTATGAATATGAGCTGCAATATCTTGATCGAGTTAGGGGCATGCCGTATCCTGCAATCGTCACAAAAGTTCAGGGCATGCTGAGATCAGAGAATCTGCAGGCGAGCGAACCGCCTCAGCTCGTAATTGACAAAACTGGCGTAGGGGCACCGGTTTGCGATTTATTCAACCCCAAGTTCATGTCAATGAATGACCGATTTCAAAATAACCTGGTGGCAATGAATAAATCTGTGATTGAAATCACAATCACACCCGGCCATAATCCTTCTCGTGTAGTGGGTGGCTATCATGTCCCTAAACGCGATCTCGTCTTTGCATTGCTTGCTATATTCCAGTCGGAGAGGTTGAAGATTGCAGATGCCCTCCCTTTGGCAAAACCGTTAGTTGGTGAGCTAACCAATCTCAAGCTAAAAATCAATGCCAATGGACATGATTCTTATTCTGCCTGGCGCGAGACGGAGAATGATGATTTGGTGCTCAGCATGGCCTTGTCGAGCTGGTATGGCGAGTACCGGTATTCAAGACGCCCGAGGAGAGGAACCGAAAAGAAGTGATTTTTATGAGGTGCTTAATTTGCGGAGGCGGGATAGGCAAAGAATTTCCTGTACCGATAGCGGAATTAAGATTCACGCCTGTTGTGCCATTCCTTCCCGGAGTGACGCAAAATAGGCTGGGGATTACTCTTTTGACAGACAGATTTTGCTGTCAAGAGTGTTACAAAAAGATCAAACAGAACGACCAACTGATTGTCGAAGAGGCAGGGAAGATATCAAATGCTGTATGATCTGGGCTTTATTGGGGATGGCAAACCCTGGCCGCCGGGAGACAAAGATGAGGCAGCCAGGATGGCCGAGCATGCGCTCATGAGGCAGATTTATAACGGCCTGCATGACCAGGTTTTCCCGCGCTATGCTGCTTATCTTGCCGACAAAGCCGAGAACGAGCATAAGCAAGTGATTATCCTGGACTGGGCGAACATCGCAACCACCACCTACCTAAACCTCACATTCGGTGAACCGATAGAGGTTAAAGCCGATGCCATGAAGGTTATCCCTAAACGTCCAGATGATCAAGTCCTTATTGACTCCAGCCGCTACGGCCACGGGGCCTATGAGATCTCAGATTCAGGAATAGCGGTTATCAATCCTGAAAATATGTACCTGGTCGTCTCTCCAGCAAATATTCAGGATATAACGCATTTTGTATTATTTGCAAAGTTTAAACAGAAAAATATTGATGGAAAGGAATGCGAATACATCAAGTTCACGATCCACTCAAAAGGGCAGATCCAACATTTAGTCTTTGAGCTAGCCAGCTCAAAATTGGTGGGGCCGGTGCCGCTCGGCAGCTTCCCGGCCTTTGCAAGCATAAAGGCTAATGAATTTGGCATACAAAATCCAGAGGTGGATAGTGTCCTGGTGGTCCATGTGCAAAATCAGCTCTCCAGTGAGCGATATTATGGGCGCTCGGATTACAAGCCATCGATCCTATCTTTAATCGAATCTCTGGAGGTCTCTTTTGCGGAGCGGGATGAGGTGCAGTCCAAGTTTACTGCGCCCACACCAATTATCCCGGAGAGTGCCACTGTATTTGATCACGGCCTGGGTGAGTGGGTCTACCGGCCGGGAGAGCCCATATTTACAATGCCCGGAGATGTACCGCCTGGCCTGATGGTCTGGGACGCCCAGCTCGCCCATGTCGAGGCTGCCATTGAGCAAAAGATGGATCAGCTCTTGCAGATGCTCCAGCTTAGCAAGGTTCTTTTGGCCGGTAAGGACGCCGGTGCTGCGGAATCAGGGACTGCCCTAAAATTCAGGCTCATTCCCACTCTGGCCCAGGTGGGAAAGTATGCCCGAGCTGCTGAGGAAGCAATACCAAGAGTGCTGAATCTGTGGTCCCAATTGCACCCTCCCATTGTGGCAATCAAAGATATTCACGTCAAACTCAAGGATGGAATACCTGAGGACCAGATTGAGACCGCTAAAGCAGCACAACTTTGGGATGCAATGGGCGCAATCTCATTAGAACGCAAGCTCGAACTGCAGGGCCTAAAAGAAGGCAGCGAAGCTTATGAGATGGAATTGGGCAGACTGCGTGGTGTGAGAGCTGCTCTGATTGTACCAAAGAGCAGGCTCCCTCCCCTGGAGCTAAATGGCTAAGCTGACAGTTCAGCAATCCTCATTATCGAGTGCCCAAGCAAAGCGCCTGGTGCAAATGTACGAGGGTGCTGAAAAGGATTTGCTAAAAGAGTACAACAGCGCCCTCCTTGCTGCAAACAATCCTCAAAAGCTGGCAGATTTACAACGGAATACAAATCTCATCAGGCAAGAAGTCTTGGCCGGAAGTCGCATCTGGTGTGATGAGGCAATCGAAATGCTCTTTGATCTCGCTGCCTCTGAAGTTGACAAGTCCCTGGGCAGCAAAGAAGCCACACCACAGTTTCAGAAAGCCAAAGAAATCCTGGCGGACAATGCTTTTGAGAGCTTCGTGGAAGTCGATTCGGTTATCAAGCGCCGAGTGGAGCAGGTTATTAGACTTCTTTCCATGGAGCAACTCAAAGGCGAATTATCGGCACGCGACACATTGGAACAGGTGGCCCAGGCTCAGAAAGAAAAGCTGGCTGAACAGGGGATAACCGGATTCAGAGATGCAGCCGGGAAACAGTGGAATATTGTAAGCTACGTAGAAATGCTGGGGCAACTGGTGACAAGAGAGGCCATGATTGAGGGAACTGAGATCAGAGCCCTCGAACATGAGCAGGATTTGGTGCAGATTACCGACGAATACACCAGCTATACCTGCAAAAATTGCCTGGATTGGAAAGGGCAGATCGTGAGCCTGACAGGCAAGACACCAGGCTATCCTACTCTGGATGATGCCAGGGCGGGGGGCATATTTCATCCCAATTGCATCCACAACATCGTGATCTTGTAAGCCTCAATTTTCGAATCATCAATTCTATTTTTTTCGTTGGTAAAGACAGTGAATACGACAAGTTAGGAACGGAGAAAATCCAATGGGAAATGAAGGAAACGCAGGAGAAGGCCAGGGTGGCCAGGGTCAAGGAACAGCTCAAGGCTCAGGTCAGGGTGCAGGTCAAGAAGGGGGCCAGGGCTCTGGTCAGAGTGGCCAGGGTCAAGGAACAGTACAAGGTGCAGGACAGGGAGGCCAGGGAGACCTGGGCCAGGGTTCTGGTCAAGGTTCAGGGCAAGAAAGCAATCAGCAAAAAGAGGCTAACATGAGTTTAGCTGACATCGAAACCGCGCTCGGAATGCCACTCGCAGAAGCAAAGGCTCTCCTGTCAGCCGGCAAGAAGCCCAAAGAGGAGCCGAAGGGTGAGACGCTAAAGGGTGCGGAACTGGAACTGGCCAAGATGAAGGCCCTCATGCAGCGCAATGTTCCATCGAGTCAGATCCCGGTACTGCTGCAATTCCTGAACATTGCCGGAACGACTTCTGCCGAGATCAACGCCAGCCTTGATGCCCTGGCACAGGCCAAAATGCTGCCTCAGGAAGGCCAGCAACAGCAAGGCCAGGGGCAGGGCCAGGGGAACGGAGCTGCTCAGGGTGGAGGAAATGCACAGGGAGCTGGTAACCAGGGATTGCAGAATGGAGGCCAGCAGGGAAAGACAATGTGGACTGCGGCAAAGGTCCGGGAACTTCGCAAGTCTGGAACCGTAACTGCGGAAGTGCTGGCCGATATTAAGCGAGCAGAGGCAGAAGGCCGGGTAAGAGAATGAGGTGGTACTTTGGCTTATGAAGCGTTTAAAGAAGAAGTAGTGGCGTTGGAGGTGCAACACCAATTACAAAAGGTGTTAGTTTTTGCCCAGGAAGGCGTGGTTAATCACAATTTTGAGGGGTCCGTAAAGTATGCTAAGAGTGTGCGCCTAACCGGCATCGGCGGAGTTACTGTATTCGATGTAATTGATAATGTCGATATGCCTGACCCTGAAACCATTGCGGATACGGATACGCATCTGACGATTGATTTCCATAAAGGTTATAACTTCAAGATCCCCAGAAAAGATGAAGCGCAAACCAAAATTAACCTGATGGATGAGGTCAACATAGAGGCAGCTTATGCCGTGGCTGATGCAGTAGATTTGGCTGTCGCTTCTTGTTATGTCGATGCCAGTGCCGCTAATCTGGTGGGCTCGGATGCAGCACCCAAGACTCCTAATGTAACGAAGGGGGACGCCTCCAACGTATTCAAGCTAATCACGGACTGCGGAACCAAGCTCAAAAAGTCCAAGGTGCCGGCAGCAATGCCCAAGTGGATGATCATACCTCCCGAGATGGAGGCGCTGATTGTAAACGACCTGCACGATCAGGGTTCCAGCGCGCCAACGGTGGCAACTCCAGCAATCTTAAACGGCTCGATTGGCCAAATTGGAGGATTTGAGCTGCTAGTATCCAACAACGTGCCTAACACCAACGGGACACTGAACAAGATCCTGTTCGGAACCAAGCAGGCCATAACCTTCGCATCTCAGGTAGAAGATACTCGTATCCTGCCGATGGAAAAGCAGTATGCCAGAAAGGTAGACGGGGAGTACGTATTCGGCAGAAAAGTAGTGAAGCCGGCGTGCTTGGGCGTCATGACCTGCAACTTCAGCTAAAGAGGTGGATAAGATGAATCGGATTCTATATTTTTTGCTGGCCAATGCTCTTCTATTAGCAGGCATGGCAGAGGTACAGGCTACAGATACCGCGCTCACGGCTGCCGGGACACTAACGGGTGAGAATAGTTATGTCACGACTGCCTATTGGAGTGCTGCACCCACGAGCACGAATACAAAGTATATCGCCTACGATAACGCCTACATGTATTTCGTGATTATCAATGCTACAACTGTAGGAACAAGTCCAAAACTGAATATCTTGGCCGGAAATAACCCGCCTGCATTCCGGGCCGAGATAGGAAACCTGGCCATCCCTCTTACAGTCAACCGCTCGGTCATGTGCGGCCCGTTGGAGTCAGCCCGGTTCCTGAACACTACCAAGTATCTCAAGTTCTCGACTACAAACGTAACCACGGCCACTATGGCCATTCTGAAGGTGCATCGGTAATGAGAGTCTTTAACAAGATCGAAAAGACTGTCTGGGAGATCTCAGATGAGGGCACTCTCAAGCACCTACAGAAATATCCGGAGAAATATGAGATCGGACCAGCAAAAGGCACAGAAACAACGGGTGGGGTAGGTATCAACACCGCAGGGTCAGAAAAGCCGGGAAAGTCCGGCAAATAGTCTTCTTTTTAAGGAATAATAAATGACAAATATCCAATCGGCTGGTACAGGAAATTGGAAAACAGGTGGAACCTGGGCAGGTGGAAACGAACCCGCCGCAGGGGATACAGTAGAAATCTTAAATGGACATACTATAACGCTAAACGGCGAGATAAACGCCATCGGAGCCACGACAATAAGGAGCGGCGGGCAGTTAACAGTTTCCTACCAGATGGTCACGAGCGCCTTCGCAAACATAACTGTAGATAGCGGGGGCAAAATATATGCATCTCGTTCCTTCTCTAGTCTCCTGCGAGTTAACGGCAAGATCGCATCAAATTCCAGCTATGGGATTGATTATGGTAAATCGGATGATCAGATCAGTAATGCAGCCGTAGCCGCTTATATCGAAATTGTGACCGCCTCGGACGTTGAATCATATAATACAAAGGGAATAGTGGGGGGAGCCAACAACTTTCTCACCATGTACGGGGCAGCTCTAACTGCATCTTCAACATTAGCAGGCTCAGAAGGGACCAGCCCAGAAAACAATGCTTTGGTGTTAACTGATGATATGGCTTTGAGGCCTAGCGCCACGTTAGCAGATGTCACAAACGGCCTGGCCGATATGATTATACTGGGACAAAACCCAATACTTGGCGTAGGAGCTGGAGCGCAGGGATTACAGATAGATGCATATCTGGTGGCAGGATACAACACAAGCACAAAAACAGTAACTTTAGGCGATGCCGGTGCAGGACAGTCATACTGGCCGAGGGGAGGCACAAGTGGAAATGGATATGATGATGTAGATACTACCAGGGCTGCAAATACCCCAGTGTATCGCATCTCATCAAATGTGGGGGTGCGTGGAACTGCTTATAATCTCAGACCTGCACGACTAATACAAGGAGTTAGTTATGCTGCAACATTCACAAACTGCTCGATCTGGTGGGGTTATTATGGAATCAATGCAGGGAACTTCACGTATGAAGGAGTAGTAACAGTCATAGGGTGTAATTATGGTATAGTGTCCGCAACAGCCGGAACAATTAGTGGAACAGTTATATGTGCTGGATGCAATTGTGCGATCTATGCAATAACTGCAACTATCACAGGTACATTAAAGATCTTTTCTTCTACTTATGGGGTAAATTCTGGTATATTGACCTCAACAGGTACAATATCAATTTACGCCTGCACATATGGATGTTACTATGTAGCAACAACTATATCGGGAACATTAAATCTGGTTGGAAATTCTAAAGGCATATACAACGGCAGAATAATATGTTATGCGACTGCAACTCTCTACGGCAATAATGTAGGAATTGATCAAGGACAACACGTATTTTGTGGGATAACAACAATATCGAATTCGACTTATGGTGTTTCAATAGCGACATGTATATTAAAAGGTCAGAATACGTTTGAGAACAACACCAAAGACATTGTTGATCCTATTAATTGTGCTTGTTATAATGTAACTTTCGGATCAGTTGACATAGATTATACCTTAGCAAATCTGCAACAATATTCTTACACCAAATCAGTAGACCATGATGGAGTAGCTGGGGCCTTCAAGGCAGTCACAAAAGGAGGCAAGGTAGAGAGCACTACAGCAACGAAGCCAACAGGAAAAAACTGGTCTTTAAAACTGCAACCAGTTTCTACAGTTGATCCCGTATTTGTAGAAAAACAGCTAACATTAGCACCAGGAGAGGCTTTAACATTAAACATCTGGATACAGAAAGACGCAGCGATGGCTTATCTGCCGTGGGTGGCAATAATCGACCCGCAAAACGACACATTATACAATCCAGACGCAGCAGAACTAGACGTTTACACAATGGCAGATAACACAGATTGGCAGACAGACACGTTAACCTACACCAACAACACCAGTTATGATAAAGAGATAATTTTAAGGGCAGTAGCAAAGAACGGCAGCGGTAACGTGTATTTCTATTGGGAGAGAGCTATCTCTTCGGGTGGGTCTGGTGGTGCGTCAGTAGTTGGCAGCTCGATAGTTAAGGCGGTGGTAAATTGAAAGTATTGAAACCAAGTGGTTCCTATTACGGAGAATTTTGCACCCAAAGATTTGACACGGGGGCGGCTAATGATGCAGATTCAACACCGACTGCAACTGCAAACAAGAATGGGACAGATGATGGCAGCTTTACGCTGACAGTAACAAAGATCGACACCGGGCGCTATAAAATAACCGGCACAGTCCCAAATGGATATTCCGCAGGAGATATTGTTGTGGTAACAGTGGCCGCAACTGTAAATTCTGTAGCAGGGAAGGGCGTAGTTGATCAATTCCAGGTAGTCACTGCCAGGCCGGGTACTGATGATATCCCAATTGAAGATGCAGTTTTAGCATCATCCCAACCGAGTTATGCACCGTCAAAGGCAGGGGATGCAATGACATTAACTGGGGCTTACGATGCAGCAAAGAGCGCCGCCTCTCAGACATCAGTAAACACAGTAGATGGAATAGCAGATGCAATTAAGGCCAAGACCGACAACCTGCCCTCAGATCCAGCAGATGAAAGCCAGCTTGAGGCAGCCATTACAGCAGCTCATGCAACCACTAACGGCAAGATCGATGCCGTAGATACAATTATCGATAATATTCACGACACAGACTTACCAGCAGTCAAGAGCGAGACAGCAGCTATCAAGGCCAAGACTGACAACCTCCCAGCCAGCCCGGCAGCCGTGGGCTCGAAAATGGATATCGTAGATTCGCCATCCTCTACCGGCCTGGGCGCAATTGTCTCAGCCATCTGGGCCGCACTCACATCCGGAATAACCACAACAGGCAGCATAGGCAAGCTTATCAAGGACTACCTGGATGCAGCAGTCTCCTCCAGGTTGGCATCAACAGGCTACATCGCACCCCCTTCTGTAGGTGCAATCGCAGATCAGGTACATGATGAGCTATTGAGCGGGCACACAGCGGCAGGCAGCGCCGGGAAAGCGTTATCTGACGCAATGGCCCTATCTGTGGCAGCAATCGACGCCCAGCTTTCGGGTACTCATGGAGCTGGAGCCTGGGGTGCATCCGCCGTGGGAACAATTGCCTATCCTGACCCACTAGATCCTTTCCTGGATGAGAACCGCGATCCAATGAGTGGGGTAAAAATAGAGGCCTTCAGCAACGCAGCCAGGACAGCCTTAGTGGACGTACAGGTTACAGATGTGAATGGCAACTTCCAGTTCCACCTTAATGCAGGAGAGTATTGGTTCCGGGCTAGCCTATTGCAGCACGTCAGCTATGAGTGGTCGGAGATGTTAGCATGAGTTTTACCCTAGTCGATATTGCCCAAACCCCAACGTTAGATGCCTATGTGACATTAGCCGAGATGGACGCCTACTTTGCCGGCAATGACCGGGCCACAGCCCTTTTAGCCCTATCAGTGGCCCAGAGGACATCTCTTTTGAACCAGGCCACTATAGCCATAGACAACGCCCCATTTAGGGGCACAAAATATGACCAGGGAATAACTGCCGGCGTTCCCGACCAGAAAAGGGCCTTCCCTCGCATTATAGACGGGGTTACTCTGGACTACAATAGCATCATCAGCCTGGCAATTGTGCCCCAGGATGTCAAATATGCCTGCATGGAAGAAGCCCTGGCCATTCAACTGGCCGGTGTAGGCGGGAGAAACCAGTTGCAGGATGAAGGGGTGCAGTCCTTTGCTCTGGCCAACAAATTATCAGAGTCATTTATCCCAGGGGCAGGCAATCGCAGCCTGCAAAGCAGAACCGCCAGGCAGCTCCTGCGTAAGTACATGGGATCGAGAATCAGGTAGATGCTACTGTGATGGACTTCTTTTGGGTCTGGAGAAAGAATGCAGCAGGAACCACTAGCAATAGAGGTAAAAACCACAGAGAACCGCGATATAACCCTGGGGATGATAATTGAGCGCATTGATCATTTAATTGAATCAAACACAGAAGAGCACATGCTGATCACAGAGAGACTAAACGAGAATGATAAAAACGTAGTTATCCTGAAATTCTCTCGGTGCATATATTCCTGGCTCGATAACAAGGGCGTGGTAAAGTGGGCCGCCTGTCTCGTTGCGGTGGGCGTCGTTGATTTTTGTGTGAGACATTTTTCTTAGGAGATTTTCATGGGCTTATTGGATGCGTACAGGGAGAAAATGGGCGAATCTGTGACCTGGAGGCACAAAACCGGCGTAGATTCCAATGTCGATCCGGTCTATTCCAATTCAACGATCAAAGTGCTCTGGTATGAGGAAGTCAAGTCATTTCAGAGCGATGACGGCAGGCAGTTGCAGCAGATCGCCTATATCCTGACCTCTGCCCTGGTAGAGAAGGACGACCTCATAACGAGAGGCGGCTTCTCCTGGCCGGTGATCGGCCTGGGCAAAGATCCGAGCATGGGACCGGAACAGATGAGGAAGGCGCATTTAGGGCAGTTCATGATTTGAGGAAATGATGACTGGCTATTCGCTTCTGGATAATTTAGTTAGTGCATTAACCGGCAATTCCGCCCTATGCATGCTGGTTAATTCAAAAATCTATAAGAACAAAGCAATATCTGCCAGCGTAATAGATCTGAGTGGAGATGTAAATAAAAGCCAGATCTCCTGCGAACTTTCGGACCTGCACGGCCAGATCCTCTCTGCCGATCAAGTTTTTGTCGTGGATATCAGGACACGAAAAGAGATCGCTGGCGACGGTGGCGCTGAGTATTGCGCCCAGATTGCCGATGCAGTGCGTGCCATCCTCGATGACGGTTTTGTCGGGGCGACTGTAACTAAGATTTATGGTGTTGTGGCATTTGACGGCACAATCAAAGGCTATAGGTGCAAGCTGCAGGTATCCTGTCATGTTAAAAGCAGTTTCACACTCACGGTCACGCCTTCTCAGGCCAGCCCACAGGCGGCAACAAGTGAGATCGTCTTTACGGCCATCGCATCGCCTAGCCTGGGGCTTGAATACAGGTTCCTCCTAAACGGCCCTGGTTCTGGTGGAGTTGCTCGTGACATGTCCGGCTGGCAGTCTCGAAATAGCTTTGCCTGGAAGACGACCTCTGCGGATGTCGGAACATCTACACTCTATGTAGAGATTCGAGGGGGAGTAAATAAAGGGGCAGCAGATCAATCCACCTCTGTAAGTTATACCATCTCCGCCACTTCTGCCGGCACAGGCACGGCGCCGGCGATCAGCAGCTTAACGCCCAGCCTGGCCGGCCCGCAGGAGGAGCAAACCAGGATAGATTTTATCTGCGTGGCTACAGATGCAGATAGCAACCCGATATTATATCGATTCTATCTAACAGGCCCTGGAACTGCTAACCTCAAGATGCTCGTGCAGGATTGGAGCCATAGGAATTCGTGGCAATGGCAGCCTCAAACTGTGGACGCGGGCGAGAGCACCATTGAAGTCCAAATCAGAGACGGCCTGCATGCTACGGAAGGCAGTTTTGATGATAAAGCAACTGCCTCCTATACAATAAACGCCGCCGTTATCGGCACAGCTCCCACGATCATCAGCCTGGTTCCTCGCCTGTCAAGCCCTCAGCCACCGGGAACTGAGATTGAGATAATAGCAACGGCAGCAGGTTCGAACGGGGTAGAGCTGTTATACAAATTTTGGCATAAGCCACCTGGTGCAGAATGGAAAGACCTGAGCCCTTGGGGTACTCAAAATTGGATTCGCTGGATTCCAACCCTGGCCGACTCAGGCACGAATAGCATCAGGGTGGATGTAATCGACGGGCTGCACGCCGAGAGGGGCAGTTACGACGCCACGAGCACAATCAGCTATACTATTTCACCCTGAGGTGAGCCATGCCTACCGAATTAACCTTTTCTGTAACCAATCCCGACGGCAGCACATTAACGATTATCCCGACAGAGTATAGAGCGGATTGGCCGTTTCTCTATCATCAGAGCCTGAGTTTCAAGTGCTATGATGGCCAGTTAATTGATGAGCGCGCTACAATCGTAGTTTCAAAGCTGGGCGCAGACATGCCTGTATTTTGCGGCTGGTTCGACCAGATGAAGCGGCCATCTTTCAAGTCCGGACGACCTCAGCAGTACCACTGCTCAGGATTCTCAAAGCTGCTAAATGTGCGCTCTGCATTCCAGAAGAGTTATGCTGCTACCGTTCAAATAAACGATCTCCTGGGAGACACAATCTCCAACCAGGGCCTACTATTCGTTGCAAGCTCCCTGGCGACCGGCTGGAAGCTGGCAACACAGCAAGGTGCTCCCGTAAACACCTATTGCCTGGAGAGGACCGGCACGGATGCCCTCTACACCCCCAGAATCCCGCTCATAACACCTGCCATCTACCTTGGCTCAACGCTTCTCACTGAGTCTGCGAGCCTTGAGGCAATGCAGGTGAACGAGTGGTTTCGGGATGCAGACTGCATCTACATTCGCCCTGCTGCGGGCGAGCCGACCGGAAATCCCCAGACATATCCCTGTTATATCCTTAATTTCAAGAACTGCCATCTGCGGGCCGGGTCGATCTCCACAGATACGCTGGTGCCCCCTGGAGTGGATGTACTTACGGAACGACTCTGGACCTCTTTCATGAGGGTTGCGGAAACACAGGGCCTGGAATTCAGCTTTGTGAACCGATCCGATGGCGATCAAGACCTTGATGCCAAGAGAACGATCTATCGAGGCTGGTATGATAATCCAGTGAAAACCTATGCAGAGGCGGATCTGATAGATTTTGAAACTGGGACCATGGATGATACCAAACACGGTTTTGATTCGATCATCTTGCGTGGTCGCACAAATACGTTCAATCTTTGCAACCTACCGCCAAACCGCTGGGGTCGTTCAAAAGCCTTCGGCGAAACGGATCCTCTGGCTGCAGGAGTCTACAAGGAACACATACCGTATCAATCCATTATGACGGAAGAGCAACTGGTTACGAGAGCCGGTTACATGCTCGGCCAGATGGCAGACGAGCGCTATCTGAGGTTATGGGCCAGGCCGGATTATGCTCTTAAATTGGGCGACTTCATCAGGGTTACAATTACCAGTGAGCCCTATGCAGGCCAATATAACATGAGGCTATTCAACAAAGCCTTTGAAAGTCGCTTGGGCGGAGATGTTATGGAACTGACTCTTTACGACGGGTACAACCCAGAAGATTGATGGCCATGGCATGTGAGACGAAGACGGTATCGGTGCTCGTTCACGCGGGAAGTGTAGGCGGAACTTCCTGTGAGTGGTGCAGGGACCATATTGATGATAAATTCGTCATAGAAGGTTCTGCCGTCGAACCCTATCGACTTCCAGCCCACGAGAAATGTCATTGTGCCTGGCAGATCACAAAAATTACCGGCATAACCAGGAGCATGGCTGAAAAGGTCAGAGCAGTTCTAGAAGAAACAACAGACGAAGCAGATAACAGCGACTCGATCAATGTAGGTAAAATTCAGATAATGGATGAATGCCTGGAAATATCTGAACAGGCTACAGAAGACGCAGAGGCCAGCGCCGCACAATCAGAGGCATATTATGCCCAGGCAGCCGATTGGCTGGAACAATCTGAAGTTGCTTTTGCCCTGGCTGAATCCTACGAAGATATCCAGGAAGAACAGCAACAGATCATGAGTGAGTGCCTGGCGATAGCAGAACAGGCAACACAAGACACAGATGCTGCAAATGCAGCTTCAGTCGTCTCTTATGGCCATGCAGCTGATTACCTGGCACTATCAGAAGCAGAATTTGCCCTGGCCGAATCCTACGAAGGGATCCGGGAAGAACAGCAGGCGATAATGGATGAGTGCATAGCGATAGCCGAATCTGCAACAGATGATGCAGATGCTGCGTATGCGGCTTCCTTAATCTCATACGGTCTTGCTGCCGATTACCTGGACTCCTCGCAGGCAGCTCTTGACCTGGCTGAATCTTACGAAGCTATCCAGGCAGAACAGCAAGCAATCATGAATGATGCCTTAGCGAGAGCAGAATCAGCAACAGATGATGCAGACTCTGCTTACGCTGCTTCAGTCGTCTCTTATGGCCATGCAGCCGATTACCTGACCCTCTCCGAAGCTGCCTTTGCTCTTGCACAGGATTATGAGGCCATCCAGACAGAGCAGACCATAATAATGGACGAGCGTTTAGGTGCTGCAGAAGAAGCACTCTCCAATGCAGAGGAAGCAACAATTGCCTCTGAGAGTTCCTATGCTGATGCAGCCGATTACCTGGCCCTCTCTGAAGCGGAATTTGCTCTTGGAGAAGATGATGAGGCCGTCCAAGTAGAGCAGCAAGCGATTATGGACGAGTCCCTGGCGATAGCCGAATCAGCAACAGATGATGCAGATGCTGCAAACGCCGCTTCAGTCGTCTCTTATGGCCATGCAGCCGATTACCTTGCTCTCTCTGAAGCTGCCTTTGCTCAGGCCGAGGATTACGAGGCCGTCCAAGTAGAGCAGCAAGCAATAATGGGCGAGTGCATAGCGATTGCTGAATCAGCAATGGATGATGTGGACTATGCTTACGCTGCTTCAGTTGTCTCTTATGGCTACGCTGCTGATTACCAGGACCTTTCCGATGCTGAATATGCACTTGGAGAAGATTGCGATGCCGTCAGAATAGAACAGCAAGCAATAATGGATGAGTGCTTGGACATAGCAGAAGAGGCAACCCAAGAAGCTGAGGACGCAAATGCAGCTTCGGTCGTATCTTATGGTCATGCAGCCGATTACCTGGCATACTCAGAGTCGGAATATGCCCAGGGAGAGGACTGCGATGCTGTTCAAGAAGAACAATTGGCGATAATGACTGAGTGTGCCGACATAGCAGAGGAGGCAACATTAGAAGCAGAGGCTGCAATTGCAGAAGCCGATGATTGGCACAGCCAGGCAGAAGAATGGTACGCACTGGGCGAAGAGTGGTTTGCTTTAGGTGAACAAGCAGAAGCGATAGAAGATTGGGAAACTGCAGATTACTGTTATAATGAGGCGGAGACATGTTTTAATGAATCAAGCGATTGTAGTGATGAAGCAGATTATTACAATGGGCTGGCGGATGAGGCAGTTACAATTGCGAATGAGGCCATGGATGAATATGATGCAGCCGAAGCAATATTCAACGCCAACGATCCTGCGCCTCACTATGCGTTAGCTGAATCGTATCTGCAAACCAGCAATAATTATCTCGCTGAAGGAGATGAGTTTGTTGCATTGGGCCTTGAGGCAACCGCTATTGCAAATGAGGCCTTGGACGAATATGATGCAGCCGAAGCAGTATTCAACGCCAATGATCCTGCGCCTCACTATGCATTAGCCGCATCCTATTTGCAAACCAGCAATAATTATCTTGCTGAAGGAGAGTGGTATGTAGCATTGGGACTTGAGGCAACTGCAATTGCAAATGAGGCTCTGGACGAATACGATGCAGCCGAAGCGATATACAATTCATACGATCCGGCCACACTATATGCTCAATCAGAGTCATATTTGCAAATCAGCGATAATTATCTTGACGAGGGTGATGGTTATGCAGCAACGGCTCTTGCAGCGACCGCAATTGCAAATGAGGCCATGGATGAGTATGATGCAGCCTTGGCAGTTTTTCACGCTCACGATCCTGCTTCACACTATGCCCAGTCTGCCGCATATTTGCAGACCAGTAATGACTATCTCGCTGAAGGAGATGAATATGCAGCATCGGCTATTGCACTGCACGCTATTGCTGATCAGGCGATGGCGGATTACAATGCAGCGTTAGCAGTTTTCAACGCCCACGACCCAGCACCCCAATATGCATTAACCGCATCCTATTTGCAAACCAGCAATGATTATCTCGCTGAAGGAGATGGGCATGTGGCATCGGCTCTTGCACTGCTCGCAATTGCTGATCAGGCGATGGCCGATCACGATGCAGCCTTGGCAGTTTTCAACGCCCACGATCCAGCACCTCAATATGCATTAGCAGCATCCTATTTGCAAACCAGCAATGATTATCTCGCTGAAGGAGATGGGCATGTGGCATCGGCTCTTGCACTGCTCGCAATTGCAGCTCAGGCGATGGCTAATCACGATGCAGCCTTGGCAGTTTTCAACGCCCACGATCCTGCGCCCCTCTATGCCCAGGCAGCCGTAGATCTGCAAACCAGCAATGACTACCAGGCTGAGGGGGATAGGTATGTAGCATCAGCTCTGGCAGCGCTTGCAATTGCAGCTCAGGCAATGGATAATTACGATGTAGCCTTGGCAGTTTTCAACGCCCATGATCCTACTGTCCTATATGCCCAGTCAGCTGCCTATTTACAATCCAGTGAGAGTTGCACCGATTTAGCAGTTTACTGGGCCGCTCAAAGTGTGATATTTTGGGGAACTGCTGCTGATGCACTGGAGGACCATGATGATGCACAATTTGTTCTCCTGGGAGAAGAGGATAGGATTAGCATATTAACAGAACCAATAACAAGATACACAAATTGCCAGGAGAATCTTATAATTGAAGATGAACTTGCAAAATTGGGAGTAACGTAGAATCAGGAGCAAAGAGAATGGGAAACAACATGAAAGAGAATGAGCCAGGTAATGAAGAACTGACTCCAAAAGAGAGACTGGATAAAGTCAAAGAAAAGATGAAGGCGGCTGAAGCAAAAGGGGCACAATTGGCACAACGACATGATGAGTTAGTGGAAAGTAGGAAGGAGCTGGAGGAAAAGATAAAGGCGCGCAAGGAACAGAAACCAGCTCCTGAAGATCCAGTTACTCGCACCTAGAGCTGAGTGAGCAGGGTAGGTGCAGCAAGTCAGGAAGCACCTCCTCTCCCCCTCCCCGGACCCCACCCTCTCTCCTCGGTGGTCACGGCAGCGGCGGGATAGCCGGGAGTGCGAGAGGCGCCATCTCCGGCAGGCCGGGATAATTTCGTGCTTCATGGCCTGCTCAGCGCCCGACAGCACGCTTGCGATCTATGGAGGCACATTCATTGCCTAATGAATCGTTGGGCCAACTCATCGCAGGCTTTTATCAGATTATCCTTGGCAATCCTCAAGTTTACACCACCAGAGACCTCGATCTCGCCTGCCCCTTTTATGGCAGGCAGACCTATAATGGAAATCAATGGCTGAGATGCTTCTAGCTTTAGCTTCCAGCTTAGCTTGGGATCCTCTAAAGCGCTCTTTGCCTCCTTAACGACCTGCATTTGAGAGACATCGTTGGTCAGTCTATCTAGTACGAATATGATTTGGCCCAAACTCTGCTCTAATGCATTCAATTGCGGGTCTTGTTGATTCAATAAGTCGATATATTTTACGATTAGATCATAATTACTCATTAAACATTCATCTATATACTCGATCTTTGCTCTTGTCTCAAAATGCTGCTTTGCATTTGCCTCTATGATTTCCTTTTTAGCGTCATTCAAATTGGCCTTAAAATTAAGAGCGATCTCGATTAATGGATAGGCATTCGTTATCAATTTGTTCATATTTTCAAGTATATACGAAAGATCCTCGCTTCTTTCAATGTCTTCTAAAGTCTCATTGGCTGATTGTCCCATTCCCTCCGGTAATATCTTGTATAATGCTCTTAAAGTGTATGTCATTTTTGTGCTGTATTGATATGCCTTAATGGGGTCGTCCAAAGAGAGAAACTTTGCCTCTTGGTAGATCTCAGCGCCAGGAGCCTCGTATTCGGTGCCTGTTCCATGAGCGATCTGGCAGATTTGTTCAGCCTTCTTCTGGATCTCCTCAATATCGGCCTGTATTCTCTCTTCAAGGAGTAGATTGCATTTCTTCATCAGCTTGATCGTTCCAGGAGCACTTTCCACGGCGGCAACCATATGATCAGCAGCTTTATTGCAATACCAGCTATAGGCATTGAGTTTTTCGGCGATCTCCTCAACGGATTTCCTCTTCAGACTCTTCGCTTCTTGAAGTGCCCTGGCTAAGTTCTCTATCGCCTTTATTAGCTCGTTTTTGCTCTTTGACCCGTCCACCGCCTCCTTTGCCTCTGCCAAATACTTTTGGACAGCATCCTGGGAATCTTCTTGAAATGTTAGTGCAAAATAGGAGCGATAAAAGGGATGGCAAAACCTAGCCGGGCTATATTCTGACTCTTGAGACGATATTTCAAAGTATCCGAGCGCAGCCTCCAGATGCCTTCGCAGAGCATTAATGTCCTCGGATTCTGTGGCCTCGTATACAGATGCTTTTCCCAAAGAATGATAGGAGAACATCCGAATGCGTCTGTCCTCGTCTTGAGTTAGCCTGTGGAGATCCTGCCATGCCAGGACTTTGTCAGGAACGTGAGGATATGCGGATCCTAGGGAATATGCTACTTCGAATCGTACACTACTGTCCTCGTCTTGAGTTAGCCTGTGGAGATCCTGCCATGCCAGGACTTTGTCAGGAACGTGAGGATATGCGGATCTTAGAGATGATACAGCGTTTCTTCGTACATCGTTTTCCTCGTCTTGGGTCAGCTTATGAAGGTCCTGCCACGCCTGGACTTTGTCCGTGACGTTAGGATATGCAGATCCCAGAGATGATACAGCGCTTCTTCGCACATTGCTATCTGTGTCATGAGTCAGCTTTACGAGATCCTGCCAGGCCTGTCCTTTGTCTGGTATGTTAGGATAAGCTGATAGCAGGGAAGATACAGTGGTTCCTCGCACAATGCTATCCTCGTCTTGGGTCAATTTATGAAGATCCTGCCACGCCTGGACTTTGTCCGTGACGTTACGATATGCAGATCCCAGAGATAATGCCGCCGCAAATCGCACATCGCGATCCATGTCCTGAGTTAGCCTGTGGAGATCCTGCCAAGCTTGGACTTTGTCCGGGACGTTACGATATGCAGATGCCATGGATAATGCCGCTCCGTATCGCACACCATTGTTCCCGTCTTGAGTCAGTCTGTGGAGATCTTTCCAAGCTTGGATTTTGTCAGGAATGTGAGGATACGCGGATCCGAGGGAACGTGCCGCTCCGTATCGCACACCATTGTTCCCGTCTTGAGTCAGCCTGTGGAGATCTTCCCAAGCTTGGATTTTGTCAGGAATGTGAGGATACGCGGATCCCAGGGAATATGCGGCTTCGAATCGCACACCATTGTCCTCGTCTTCAGTTAGCCTGTGGAGATCCTGCCCTGCCTGGACGTTGTCAGGAATGTGAGGATATGCAGATCTTAGAGATGCAACAGCGTTTCTTCGTATATCGTTGTCCTCGTCTTGGGTCAATTTATGAAGATCCTGCCATGCCTGTCCTTTGTCATGAACGTGAGGATATGCGGATCCTAGGGAATGTGCCGCTGCAGATCGCACGTCATGATCCTTGTCCTGAATCAGCCTTATGAGATCCTTCCACGCCAGGACTTTGTCGGGAATATAGGGAAAAAGGTTTGAATCCAATGAGAATGCTGCTATCAATCGCTTCTTGCTATCCTTGTCCTGAGACGTCTTATGAAAATGCTGCCAGGCCCGGACTTGGTGGGAAATGTTGGGAATACCCGGAACAAAGGATTCTGTATCTTCCTTGCGACCCTCAGTTTTACTATTATTGGCCTTTCTGTAGGTTTCTGCCTGATCAATCACTTAGCTTTCCTCCGCAAATCCGTGCCTCAAGCTGGCCAGTCTGGTCTTGGCCTCGCTCTGGTTCCTCGCCCAGACAAAGTACTCCCTGTAGTCCTCCCGCTCGACCAGGATTCCTTCCGGGACGGGAGGCCAGCAGAGCGAGACCTCCACGCTCTGCACTTTGCCCTGTAGCACGACAACGCAGACCTTGAATGGCAACAGGCCGCTCTGGATCTGCTCGCCGAACATGTCAAACTCGGCAACCTCCAGCTCAGCCGTCTCGTCCGAGGCCATGCGAACGATCTTGAGAACCCGGTCTGCAACCGGCCTGCTGTAGGGGCCATAAAGGCCGTCTGCTGCATCACTGGCCACAAAGAATGCTTCTCGCATCTTCTCAGTGCTCCTCACTCTGGCAGCGGCACTCAGAGGTCATCCAGGTAATCCTCATCGTCGTTCACCAGGGCGTCCGGGCTCATGGCTTCCTTGGCATCGGCCTTCTCAAGAGCGGAGGCAATCTCGAACAGGGAGCATAGCTGGGTGGAGAGCAACGGGCTCTGGCTCATGAGAAAGATGGTCTGCTTTTCTTCCGGGGTCATCTCGTCGCTGGTCCGCAGCATCTCTTCACGGGAGATGGTGATGGTAATCACATGCTCCCGGGTCTGGGGGTCGTCTCTGCGGTCGATCTTCAGGCTTTCACCTCCAGGGTCTTGACGAACCTGGCATGAAGCTTCTCTCTTCTCGGTGTGACTTGCCCCAGGAAGCAGCCGCCGGCCTGCAAGGACCGGATGTGATGCACACCGGAACAGGGGTCCTGGTCGTCTCCCCTCGGCCCTCTTCGGCAGTAGAGGCAGGGGACGTAGGCGCTAAGTGGTTTGGGCATTTTGCGTATTCCTGCCTTTGTACATCGCCTCTAATCTGCGGTATTGCTTAGCAGCTCGGGCGCTCCTGAATAGCAGTTTTCCATCTTTGCGGTCTATCAGGGACTCGGGATCTCCGAATTCATTCTCCGAGGCCCACATCCTCAGAGCTTCATGATCGTCAGCTTTTAGCACACCCATGGGCGATCCCACTTCTTGCGATTTTAAGGCTTTAACTGATGGAATCATTTACTCCTTTTTTGCTTCGGCCAGCTTAGCCTCTAGCTCCTTATTTCTCTCGGTGACCTTTTTGTAATCCAAGAGCAGGTCACTGAGCGCATCTCCCTGGGAGCCGTAGCCTCCATTCACCTGAAAATCGGTCAGCACCTTCTTGGCCGTGCTAAGAACAGTAACGTTGATCCTATCTATGATCTTCTCTTTAGTTGCAGGCATAGTTGTAAGCGTAAGCGTAGCTTACATATAAACATTGCGAAGTTTTACGGAACTGTTAGGAGGAGGGCCTGGACCGGCCCTTTCGGAGAGGGCCGAAGGGGGCCTCTCCCCCCTAAATGCAGCTGCTTGAGCTTCTTTTTCTGGGGTGCCGCGCGCGGGTGTTACGCGCGGGAAGGGTGGGGGCGCACTCAGGCGCCGTGCGGGCTTCCCCTAACCCCATACACGGGGGACATTTCCTGGAGTATCCGGTGTTTCAGGCAGAATGGCATTTGCATGCCTGCTATTTCCGGGGCGGGAGTTCTCGGCCTTAGGTCTAGGGGGCACAGGGCCTCTGTCAGTAATCAGGGGGCATGAGCTTTCCTGCACTTTCTGCCCTTCAGGTTGATCAGGGCATGCGAATAGGCACACTCCTGCGCGCGGACCCCCTACCAGTGGGGGTCCGTGCTCGTTGCTGTGGGAATTAACGTAAAACCCTTCCGGGTTTTACTTCCAGACCCGAACGGGCCAGGATGGTCTGGGCTAGAGTTGGCCCTTGGGCTGGATTTTGATCTATGACATTTTCAGAAATAATGTAAAAAATGTCATAGAACTTTTTTGAGGGTGGACCTCTTCAAAAGGTGCATTTTGTGGCCCCGCCATGATTAAATTTAGCGTCTATTGCTATCGATTTCTATTGCTTTTCTGTCGCGCAGCTTTGCCGCTCGGATGCTCTGCAGGCCGGAAAAAGGGCCAGTCTTCGGCCAATTGTAAGCGTAATAGTAAGCGTAAGCGTAATGCTTATAAGCCCAAAGGTAGGGTATATACTAAGAACTTTTGGGAGGTTCGAAAAAT
>DAONDW010000002.1:0-1146 GCA_035402785.1 Methanothrix sp.
AGGTGCTTGTTGCCGGACCTGCCTGTCCAATGTGCACCACTGCTCGTGCTCAATCATGCCATTCATCGCAGTTACCGTTCAGCTTTTTCCTTTGCCCTGCTTCCAGCTCCTGACCTGGCCAGTTGGATTGACATAATCTCAATCCCGGTTCTTTTCTTTCCCACAGGAATACTGGATTAGGGGGCCTTTTGACTATTGCAGAGCAAAGCAGACCAAGCCTCATAGGCATACAGATCGGGTAGAGATACATCAAGGACCGCATTTAGATATGCTATTCTGGAGGAAAAATAAAAAAATGAAGCACATTCCAGAAGACAATATGTTCGAATTATAAAAAATTTCACAAAAGTACTTATAATCACATCAAAGTAGTTGCGCGATATCATTTAATTTTGCAATTAATGCAATATATCGATAGTCTGGCAGAGTCCTCAAAATCCAATAGATTTTATTAATTTTATAATTGATCTAATGGTTATATAAATACAAATAATGTTTGCTAATTGCCTAATTTACGTGGGTGCTATTTGTAGATTATGCAAGACATTTCTGGATAAATTATTAAAACAGATACTAAATTAAAATAAATTAATTAATGCGGTCCAATCATTAGAAGCTTAGATAAGTATAACTAGTAGGGCATCGATCTACATTTAACCGAGATTATTGTCTGGGATGCTCTTTGAGATTTGAATCCTTACGCATCTCTAAAAGCACCCCCAATGGAGGGAATTAAATGGAGTGGCTTACATTAGCATTCCTGGGGACTGTATTTTTCTCTGTAGCAGGAGTGCTGGACAAGTATCTGCTCAGCAGCTATGCAGATGATTCCAATTCATATATAGTATGCCAGGTGCTGGCTTCACAGATCTTTACAATTCCTGTAATATTAATAACGGGAGCCAACTTGGTCTATCCTCAATCGCTCATAGCTCTGCTTTTTGGAATCCTGCAGGTATTGCCTTCCATTTATTATATGAAAGCACTACAAATAGAAGAAGCTTCGAAAGTCAGCGCTTTGGAGTACGTGTACCCCCTTTTCGTATTCGTAGGCTCCGTCATCCTATTAGGTGAGGTGCTGGAGATAAGACATTGCGCTGGAGGTTTGCTGCTGCTTGTTGGAACTATACTCCTCTCCTATAACAG
>DAONDW010000002.1:1246-6464 GCA_035402785.1 Methanothrix sp.
GCTGTAGGGGCTCTCGTTTATGAGGAAACATTTCAGTTCCTGGGGATCATCTTCTCAATATTCGCCTATGCCCTTGGGTCAGCTACCCTGGTCTCAAGTGTTGGGGCCCTTCAGCCCATAATGACTGTGATGCTCATCCTGGTGCTGGGAATCCTCATGCCCAAGATGGCTAAGGCAACAAATGAAAAGACCGATTGGGGATCTTTGAAGAAAAAGTGCCTCTCATTCCTAATAGTCGCCATCGGCATTTACTTCGTGAGCTGAAGCTGATGATCTGTTGCTGATGAGCTGAAGCTGATGGGCATTTGCCATAGCACTTCAGCCGTCGAGAGCATTGCATGCCACCAATCGCCTATTGCCAATAGCTTCAGTCGCAACTATATCTCTCTCAGGGCGTCATGGTAGCACTGATGGGCTCGATGGCTAAAACTGACTGCAAAGACCTCCATTCTGCATCCCTCGCCCTTTGACTGCAGGAATGTGCTCATCTCTTGAAGAGCAATGCGGCAGGCCCTTTCCATTGGAAATCCATAGACTCCAGCGCTGATGGCCGGAAAGGCAATGCTTTTGATGCCATACTGATCTGCTAAAGCAAGAGAGTTCCTGTAGCAGCGAGCCAGGAGATCATCCTCGTCATGGCCTCCGCCGCGCCAGATGGGCCCCACAGTGTGAATGATCCACTTTGCCGGCAGCCCATAGCCTCCAGTGATGCGGGCCTCACCCGTAGGACAGCCGCCGATGAGCCGGCATTCCTCCAGAAGCTGCGGTCCTGCCGCCTGATGGATGGCCCCGTCAACGCCACCGCCGCCCAGAAGGGTGTTGTTGGCTGCATTGACCACCGCGTCAACATCCAGCTTGGTGATATCTGCCATGATAAGTGAAATTTTGCCGGGGTTATCTGGAAGCTTCATCATGATTTGATCAGTCCATCCTGCAGTTTTTCCTGCTATTGCTGCAGATGATATGATCCGATTAGGATGACATCTTCATCATAACTTATTGCATTTAGTCCTTTGCCTGCATGAATTGCCAGAATCAATGGCGGAAATTCTTTAAAGCCGAAAGACAATGGACCCTTTCGATTCCATGCCAAAGACAATCGCATCAAATACAAAAACCGCTTGCTCAGGCAGCCTCATTTTTCAGGACCTTCCAGCTGCTCTGTTCATTGCAATGCTGATCACTTCCATGATATGTTCTGCAGAGAGCGATTTTTTAAATGTGCAATCCAAGTCCATTCCCACGCTTGGCTATGATGTCATCAATACGTATCCTCACGACAGCCGGGCATTCACCCAGGGATTGGTTTATGACGGAAATGAATTGCTTTTTGAGGGAACGGGGCTGAACGGACAGTCAAGCCTTCGCCTTGTGAATCTGCAAAATGGATCCGTCCTGAAGAAAACAAACCTGGCTAGCGAGCTGTTCGGTGAGGGTGTGGCCCTCTGGAAGGACTGCATAGTCCAGCTCACCTGGAAGTCGGGACTTGGACTGGTCTACAATAAAGAAAATTTTACGAAAATCGGCAACTTCAGCTATTCAACTGAGGGCTGGGGTATAACATCCGACAACAATAGCCTGATCATGAGCGACGGAAGCAATGTGCTTCACATCCTCGATCCCGAAAGCTTTGCTGAAAAGGGGCAGATTTGGGTAACGGCCAACGGCCTGCCACTCACAGGCCTAAATGAGCTTGAGTATGTCAAAGGCGAGATCTATGCCAATGTCTGGCCAACATACTGGATTGCCATAATTTCTCCCAAAACCGGCGAGGTAACAGCCAGGGTCAATCTGATGGGCATATTGAAGGCAAATGAAACCGAGGGCAAAAGCGTAGATGTGCTCAATGGAATAGCCTATGATGCTTCAGAGGATCGGCTTTTTGTGACCGGGAAGTTGTGGCCCAGGCTCTATGAGATCAGGCTTGTGCGGCCATCGAATTAGGGAAAATAGGGAAAATTGAAGATGCACCGGACAGAGGTCTCATCTCTGTCCTGTTTGTCTTTCAGTTTGTCTGGCCTAGTCCTCACCCTCGTATTTAAAGGAGAGCCTCACTTTTGCCCTGTATTCTGCAATCCTTCCGTTTTCCAGCCGGACATCAAGTTCCTTAACTTCAGCGATGCGCAGATCTCTTAGCGTCTTGGTAGCTCTGTCTACCACAGCTTTTACTGCGTCTTCCCAGCTCGTTTTGGATGTTCCGACAAGCTCAATTATTTTGTAGACATCTCCTTCTGACATAGATGCATCACTCCCAAAATTTGAATAATAATAAGCGTTTCTAATTGATATAATTTTCTAAGCGAAAATGGGGATCAGGCAGTATGATATCTTTGATCCGATCAGATGAGAAATTATTTTAAGGATGGATCATCCATATAACGATAATGAGGCTTTGAGGAATCACTTCCAGCCATTCGGTGAGGTGGGGATATTCTGTCAAATCATGGCAAGCAGACAAATGATGGATATAACGAGGATTTTGATGCATTTTCGCAGAATTCATCAAATTCTTTACACGGCAATTCATCATCATCCGAGAATGGCTTGAACTGCAAGGGCATGACAGGGAAAAAGCCGGTCAAAGGGGTACAGGGCCAGATGTGCTGCAATCTCATAGATGTAATCGAATTCCTTCCGGATGCCACATTTGCAGTGGACCGGGATCGCAGGGTCATCGCATGGAACCGGGCAATTGAGGAATTGACCGGGATCAAACGAGAGCAGGTTATGGACAGAGGGTATCGTGCATATAGCATGGCCCTCTTCGGCACCAAAAAACCGGCTTTGGTGGATCTTGTTTTTCAAGGAAATATCGATCAGGCGACGAGATTACAGTATGATTTTGTGCAGCAAAAGGGCTCAGGCTTTTGCGCCGAGGGCATCCTCAATCTTCCAGGCGGCAAATCGATAAATCTCTGGGGTGTGGCCTATCCACTTCTTGATGAAAATGGTGCGCTTATGGCCGCTATAGAATCTATTCGCGATATAGGCGACTGGAAGAGGGCTGAAAGCGAGCTACGCATAAGCGAAGAGAAATTTCATTCTCTTTACAATAATATGCTGGAAGGGGTGGCTCTTCATGAACTGATCTACGATGACTCTGGACATGCAATTGATTACAGAATTGTGGATTTCAATCCCAGATTCGAGTCGATTCTGGGGATAGAGCGAAACCGATTCCATGGAATGCTGGCAACTGTTGCATACAATACAGCTCATCCGCCCTATCTGGAAGAGTATTCATCAGTTGTCAAGAGCGGCAGGCCACTTCATTTTGAGACATTTTTCTCGCCCCTGAACAGGCACTTTGAGATCTCAGTCACTTCCTGGGGAAAAAATGGCTTTGCCACCATCTTCAGCGATATCAGTGAACGCAAGGCTGCTGATGCAGCACTGAAGGAAAGCAATACGCTGCTCAATGGCGTGCTGGATACCATTGGAGATATCATAGCAGTGCAATTGCCGGATCACACAATCATGCGCTATAATAAAGCTGGCTGTGATCTTCTGGGATTGCCGCAGGATAAGATAACTGGCAGGAAATGCTACAATCTCATGGGTTGGGAGCATGAATGCCGTCCATGTGCCACCAGAATGGCTCTTGAGAGCAGGAAGCCGGAGACGATTGATAAGTACGTCCCTGAGATAGGACGCTATTTAGATTGCCGTACCTATCCTGTTTTTGATGATCAGGGAGAGGTCAGGCTGATCATTGAGCATCTGCGAGATATCACTCCCGAGAAGATTGCAGCTCAGAAGCTCATGGCAAGCGAGGAGCGTTACCGTTTGCTGGTGGACACAAGCCCGGACGGCATCTGTCTGCACAGCAATGGAAAGATTGCATTTGTCAATTCTGCATGTGCGAAGATCCTTGGCGCTGCCGATCCGGCTGAGCTCATAGGCAGGCAGGTGATGGATTTTGTCGCCCCAGAATACAGGCAAATGGTGGCGGAGAGGATAAAAAATGCAGCAGAATCCGGCAAAAGAGCGCCTCCTATGGAAGAAAAATTCCTGCGAATTGACGGAAGTCAGGTGGAGGTCGAGGTGGAGGCATTTCCCTTTGTGTCCCTCAATGACAATTCCACAGTTCAGGTCATCTTCCGTGATATAACCGAGCGCAAGAGGGCTGAGGAGATCCTGCTCAGGGCAAAAGAGGCAGCAGAGGCTGCGACCAAAGCCAAATCGGAGTTTCTTGCCAATATGAGCCATGAGATTCGAACTCCCATGAACGCGGTCATCGGATTTACTGGCCTTCTCCTGGATGAGGAATTGACAGCAAAGCAGAGGGAGTATATCGAGATCATCAAGAAAAGCGGAGACTCGCTTTTGGACATTATAAACAATATTCTCGACCTATCAAAGATCGAAGCCGGCATGATCGAGCTTGAGTGCCGCCCGGTTCAACTGGCCTCGTGCCTGAAGGATTCTGTCCTGCAGGTTGAAGCGGCTGCCATGCAAAAGGGGCTGAAGCTCTCCTCTCGCATCGACGCAGGTGTGCCCGGAGTCATCCTTGGCGATCCGACCAGGATCAAACAAATTTTGGTCAATCTGCTGAGCAATGCTGTTAAATTCACTGAAAACGGGGTGGTGAATGTTCGGGTCAGCAGCACTTTGAATGATCATGGCCGCCATAAGATTTGTTTCGCCGTCGAGGACACAGGAATAGGCATTGCCGCAAATAAGATGGACAGGCTGTTTCAGTCCTTCAGTCAGATCGATTCATCCACCACCAGAAGGTATGGCGGCACTGGGCTTGGGCTTGCCATCAGCAAGAGGCTCGCAGAGCAGATGGGTGGCAGAATCTGGGCAGAGAGCCTTCCTGGCAAGGGATCGACCTTCTGGTTCACAATTCTGGCCGAAGCCACGGATTGCAATCCTGTTCATGATCATGGGGCCTCTCTTTCCGCATCCACATCCAGGACTGAGTTGTGGCCCACGGATGTCGCTCGCCCGTCCATTCTGGTGGCAGAGGATAACCTCGTCAATCAAAAGGTGATACTCCAGATGCTCGCAAAGCTGGGGTGCGCAGCGGACATTGCAGCAAATGGCCAGGAAGCCATCCAAAAGATAGCGGAAAAGAGCTACGACATCATTCTGATGGATATACTCATGCCTGAGATGGACGGTCTGGAGGCAACCAGGATAATTCGCTCTCGCTGGCCAGAGGGACCGAAGATCATAGCCATGACTGCATCAGCTCTGTCCGGGGACCGGGAGA
>DAONDW010000002.1:6564-21558 GCA_035402785.1 Methanothrix sp.
GGCTTCGATCAGCTCGGTGAAGGCTTCCCGTTCAATGTCAAGGACCTGCTCTTCTGTCATGGATATGCTCATCTCTCCGTCCACAGTCAGCCTGTCAGGTCCGCGAGCAATGATCCTGTCTCGACCGTCGCTGCTCAGCGTCTTTTTGATCTCCTTTTCATAGGCGAGGGTCCGGCCCGGAATGATGACCGTCTCCTTAATCTGGCTCAGGTCCAGATCACGGAAATCCTCGATCGTTATCAAGCAGCCCACATCTTTGTTAACTGCAACCACATTCACCTTTTCGCCCATCTGCCGGAAGATGGTGTCCAGGAGCGGGGCTGCTATTCTGCTTGTTATGATCGTTGCGCCTCTGCGTATCTGCGGTAACGCTGCGAGCATCTCAGGATGGTGAGCAAGTGCAAAGGGCGCTTTGGTGACAGGATCCCAGAGGGGCGTTCCAGTTACCCTCATGCGGTGCTGCTTTGCCGTTTGGCTGACGATGTCTTTGAATTCCTCGATGCTGTGGGGGATGATGCCCTCGATGATGGGAGCGTTTCCGAGAATCAGGCCCTGATCGCGGTAATTGGCAAATCTCATCAGGATGAGGCCTTTGGCTCCCATGTCCTCCAGATCGCTGCAGGTCTTCTCCAGCTCCGGCCCGTCATTGACTCCGGGAATGAGCACAACTGCGCAGTAGACCTCGCAGCTCTTGCAGAATATTTCCAGATTTGAGAGAGCGATCTCGGCATTCCTGTCGTTCATGTACTTCCGCCGCAGCTCTGGCCTTGTGGAAAAGACCGTAAAAGAGACCTCGCAGACTCCTGCATCAATCAATGCTGCAGCATCATCCGCCTTCTTGAAGCCTTTTCCTGATGTGTAGCCCAGAGCCACAGGCACAATTCCCTGTGAGAGGGTTTTGGTGAGGGAAAGAAGCTCCGGATAGCAGCTCAGATCCCCGCCACCGCTGATTGTGACTTTATCTGGAATCTCTCCCATGCATTTTCCGGCCACCTCGAAGAGGACAGCGTCCATTGGCTTGAAGCCCGGGTAGCCTTCGGCTATGGCGCGGGAGCAGTAGTCGCAGCCTTTCTTGAAGGGCATGCAGTGCTTGCATCCGAATGGCGAAAAGTCTTTGACTCCCCTGAAATAACAGTAGCTGCAAAAACCTTTGCAGTCAAGACCAGGTCTTCCTCCGACGTCGGCCAGAATATCCATGATGAAAGCTGCTTTGCTGAAGGGTAAATAGGTTTTGGGCTTTCAGCAATCTGAAGACCGAAATCTTGCGGCAGCTCTCAGAGATTGAATCAATGCTTCAAAGCATGGCGTATTGCATTTTCCGGGCAGATGTCCACACAGGCGAAGCAGAATATGCATTCGACATTTTCCATACGACCCTTCTCTACCATGAGGTTCACATCAAGCCCCATCGGGCAGATCTTTGAGCATTTCCTGCAATTCGTGCACAGGGCAGCGTCCGCTGACAGGCTGAGCGCAGGCAAGCGTATGAGTTTTCCTATCGCCCTGCTGGTGACCCTTCCTGCAATCATGATCACTGCAATTGGACAGAAATAGCGACAGAAGCCGCGTCTTCCGGCCAGCAGAGAAAATGCTGTGATGAAGGCTATTTGAGCCAGAAATATCGTGTATGCACCGGGCTGTTCAATGGAGATGCCATGATATGTGTTATAGAAAAAATCGATGGCATTCAATCCTCCTGCAGAGCGAATTGCTGAGACGAGTGGAACGAAAATAATCGAGATGAACATGATATATTTGAGCAAGCCCAACATAGTTATATTAATAATTTTATTATTTATGTGGGCGTAAATCTCCTGCAGCCCACCCGCCGGACAGAGCCATCCGCACCACAGCCTGCCAAAAAACAGAGAGCCTGCAAATAGGAGCATGAAGACGACCAGGCCGCCGGTGATAACGCCTTCCGATGCACCTTTTACTATTATCGGACATGAAATATAAGCAAATGTGACCGGCAGCAGCAAAAACGAAAAAATGATCAGCGTCTTTCTGAGCCTCTGCCTGTTCATGCTGTTTTTCATGCGGATTGGCGTCATCGCTTGTATTGAACGTCTTCCTGCCACATTTCATGCATTGCCGCGGGCACTGGAATTCCTCTACTACTGATTCAGTTTTTGGCCTTTCTCCAGCCGCACAATCTGCTCTTCGCCTTTGGCTGCCAGCTCCCTGAACTGGTTGATGGTCTCCCGCATTTTGGGCAGAGCCTCCTGCTTAAAGGTGCTGATGGATTCGAGCGCCTCCATGGCATCGTCAAAGGCAGCATTGAGATCCTCTGGGGATATGTTTGCATTCTCCGATCGAGTCTGAATTTCCGATCCCTGTTCCTTCAGCGCCTCTGCAGTCCAGCGAATTATATTGGTCGTTGTCTTATTGAGGATCTCGATCTTCTCCAGAACTATCTTCTGGCTATATAGGGCATTGGCAAGCATCACCGCGACCTTCAGGGCCGAGACAGTCACGTTCTTTGCCCTTTCGACCCCGCGAATCAGCTCCTTGTTGTTTCTGATCACAACCTCAGTTGCGATTATTCCCTGCTGATTGACGACTATCATCTGCTGCATATCCATAATCCGCTGCCTCAGAGGAAATAGAACCTCCTCTGTGACAAATTTGATCTTTTCCTGCACCTCGTTCCTGGCTTTTGCAGCCTCGATCTGTCTTTCTATCGATTCGTCCATCAGGGTGCCTAGCTGAACATCCTTTTTCAGCTTCTTGGTCAGATCACGCAACGCCTGCTGCTCGATTTCCAGAGACGTGTTGTCGTTTTTTAAGATTGCCTCGCCCTTGTCCAGGGAGATGATGATATTCGCAATTACCGTGTCCGCTTTCTGATATCTTGCAAAATAGTCCTTTATCGGATCAAACAGCTTGCGAAGTATTCCCTTCCTCGTGAAGTCGATCAGGCTTGGGTCCAGCTCTTTCAGCTCTCTGTCCAATTCTATCAGGCCCTTTGCCACAAGGCCATCATCATCTCCTTCCTTTGACATGCTTCCGACAGTCGCCTGTAGCAATGAATTTTTAGTAGCTGAACTCTTCATCGAGCCTACTCCAAATGATTCAATTGACTGAAGGATGCTCTTTCTATTTCCAAGCTCTTCTATGTCCAGGGTAATAATCTCCCTGGCATTGGCATCAGCAACTTCCTGAATCCGAGCCAGATCCTCAGGAACTGGCTTGATCTGCTCCATGACCTCTTTTTTAATCTCTGCCTCATCAGGCACCTGCATTGTGAAAGCCATATAATCCCAGCCTACATTGCATAATTGAACAGATTGGCCAGCTCATGAGTCACATTTTTTGTATCCGCATTGATGTTGACGCCCTCATTGATCCTGGAGATCTCCTCCAGAGCGGGTATATCCGCATTGTAGCCAATTGTGTTTATGGTGATTCCAAGTTCCTTGACTATCGGATTAATTTCCTCCAGAGAATGGCCCAAATTGGACTTGCCGTCGCTGAGAACGAAAATGACCGGCACCAGGTTTGGATTTGCATCGGGACCTGCAGCTTTCTGGTCCACAAGCATCTTCATTGCAACAGCAATCGCATCGAAGGTTGCAGTGTTGCCTCCAGCCCGCAATTCTTTTACTGCACCTCTGAACTTGGACCTCTGGGTCAGATCGAATTCAGAAATCGGCAAATCGATATTGACATCATTGGAATATGATACCAGTCCAACCATATTGTCAGAGCCGATATAGTACTGGCCATCGAGCAATGAGCGTTTCAATTCATTCAGCGGCTCTCCCATCATGCTTCCGGAAACATCGGCCACAAAGACAGCACAGATGGGGTTGCCGGATTCCTTCCAGAGCTTCTGGGCCTGGACGATCACACCGCCGCTGACTGGCTTGATCTCCGGTTTATAGTCATTGAGTCCGTTGAAACCGTATCTGGCGGCCAGAGTCTGATACTTCCCCTGCTGGGAGAACTCAATGAATTTGTCCAGGATCTTGCTTTTCTCAGAAGACAGGTCGCCGATCGCATAAATCGGGTTGTCATGCCTCAGTCCAAATGGAATGA
The DNA here is from genome assembly GCA_035402785.1 of Methanothrix sp. GTDB lineage: Archaea > Halobacteriota > Methanosarcinia > Methanotrichales > Methanotrichaceae > Methanothrix. The sequence goes on from DAONDW010000002.1 coordinate 10,606, forward strand.
ATTCATAGGACTTGAGGTCTGGTGCATTTACATATGTCTGGTATTCCAGGACAAAACCATCCAAATAGCCTGATTTAGCAAAATCCAATAGCTGCAGAGTGGTATATGCGACTACAGGTATATTGGTCTGGAAGCTCATGAACTCCGATTTTGCCTTGTTGCTCAGCAAGTTGCTGCTGTCAAATGTGCTCAGGGCAGAGATCAGAAAGTTCAGGCCGGTTGAACTGGCAAAGGGATTGGTATAGCCCATGGTCAGTTCCCCGTTCGCGACGGCGCTGATGATCGTCGCTGTATTGATGGCACCATATTTGGCCTGCAGCTCGTCTTTCTTGGATTTGGTGAGAAGAATTCCTGCCACGTTGCCGACTAGCCTCTTTTGCACCAGCTCGGCTTTAGCTCCCCTGGAGACAATCAACTCTCCCCAGAGTTCATTTGACGGCGTATAGGCATCAGGCAGATATTTTGAGGACGCGATATAATCAGCTCCATCCCCAGAAGATATTTCTCTGAGGCTCACTGATACCTTCTTGCCGTCAATTGCAATTGCGGCGTCATTGAAGTCCCTGGCCACTGCTGTCAGCCAGCCATTTGTGCCACTGCCAGCTTTTTCCGGCGAAGAGAATATTTCTATATAGCTGGATGTGCTTTTCTCAACTTTCAAAGGATAATTGGAGATATCAGGCAGGGTAGTATTCGGGGGGAGAAGTTTAGGTGTGTCAGTCCCATGAGGGGGTTGTTTCACATCAATCTCTCCTACTATCTCATCCAGTGTCTTTGGTCCCGCTGGGCGATCAATCAAAATATATACCAGGAGAAATACCGCTACAGCCGCCACGATTGTCCTCAGTATTACTTTCTTGTTATTTTCATCAAGCATCCTGATGTGCCTCCCCTCAATTCTTGTAGTATTTTACCTGTTTGGTGAACTCATCGATCTCTTCTATTATCATGTCCAGTTGATTGTGATCTACACAATTTAGATCTGAGATCTCCAGAAGCAATTTGTCAAGTTTCAGCAGGATATGTTCATTATCTTCTGCAGAAGATTTTATAAAAGAAATATATTCGTCGTAGACTCTGAATTTCTCATCCATGAATTTCTGCGAGAATGCACCATCTTCGTATTTCTTTCGGATGAAATTGTAGTCATCATCATCAAATGCATTCAGTTTATTGAGTATGTTTCTGATGTTCATAAAAAAAATCTTCTCCACCTCTGCGATGACTGCATCAAACTTCTTGTAGCTGATCTCTGCGTCATTGAATTTCTGTAAAAGAATATCTCTGATGATTTTGTTCTTTTTCTCAAGTCGCCCGATCTGATCGATGAGCAGGTCAATGGTCTTTTCAAATGCCTTTTGATCTCTGTGGTTATTCAGCGCTTCAATGTAGTCATCTGCAGACATGGCCTTTTTAACAGGGGCTTGTATTTTTGGCTCGCTAAATAGAGTATAATTTCCATAAATCAAACCGGCGCCACTTAAAAAGATGAGCGTAATACCAAGGGCAGTCTCAAATGCACTGGGCCCGAACAATTCCAGATGAGAAAAGGCAATCACATCAACTGCTGCGATGCCCAAATTCAGGCCCAATAACTGGGTAAGCTTTTTTCTGTTCATGTAAATATTCCCTGAGATATTTCTTTGCGCCTTTTCGATTGGCTTTGGCGATATTCAGATCTCAGACGGAAGTCCGTTAATTGCAGTTTGACTTCTGGCCCAGGTATTTTCGCCTTCCATGGTCCCGTATCAGCGCGGCTCGGCAAGCCTGCAGGCCGAAATCCATTTCTCCCCCACTGGACAGGTCAGAGATGCGAGGACATGTACATCTGCTCATCTTCCCTCCAATATGTGTGCATAGTTTACGTTCTAGGATTAAAACATAACTATCACACATATTATTTGGATGAATTAAAAATTAAATGAGAATTGTTGGATTGATATCAAAATTTAAAAATAATTATTCTACAGATTGTTTGAGGGGTTTCGTCTATGCAAAATGATTGTGAGATTGAATATGACTTGCTGCAAATGAGAAAGCAATATATACATCCTCAAATACATACTTAAGTTGAGAAAACATCCGGATTGCCGGCGTGGTTTATGGACAAATGGCAGGCGTTTTGCAGGACAATCAACAGCTTTAATAAAACCGATTGCAAAAGATGGGGCGAGCTGACGTGGATGAGATATGAGGACATCAGGCAAGAGGGCCGCAGATCAGTTATTATGGGGCAGAAGGAGGTAACCCTTGTACATTAAAGAGGTTGAACTAAAAAACTTCAAGTCCTTCGGCAGAAACATCCGGGTGCCTCTGAAAAATGACTTTGTGACAGTCACAGGTCCAAACGGCAGCGGCAAATCCAATATAGTCGATGCCCTGCTTTTCGCCCTCTGCCTCTCAAGCTCCAGGGCCATGAGGGCAGAGAGGCTGCCAGACCTGATCTATCGCGGCGAGAGCGGCAAAAACCCGGATTTCGCTCAGGTCACTGTAAAGCTCGACAACTCCAGCCGCCTCTTTCCTCTTGATTCTGATACAATTGAGGTCTCACGAAAGATCAAGGTCAACGGCGAGAAATATGCTTCGTCGTATTATTTTAATGGCAAATCCTGCGGCCAGGCAGAACTCCTGGACCTCCTTGCCAAGGCAGGCATAACTCCTGAGAGCTACAATATCGTCATGCAGGGAGATGTTACCCGAATCATCGAGATGACTGCTGTGGAGCGGCGAAAGATCATTGATGAGATCGCCGGGGTCGCTGAGTTCGATGAAAAAAAGAAGAAGGCGATGGATGAGCTGGATGTTGTCCGGGAGCGCATCGGTCGGGTGGATGTGATCATCGAGGAGGTGGCTTCTCAGCTTGAGAGGCTCAAGGGCGAGAGGGATCGCGCCCTCTCCTACCAGGCGCATCGGGAGGAGCTGACCAGACAGGAGGCCTTTTTGCTCCTGGCAAGGCTCAAAGAGGCGAGCATTGAGCTGTCGGGGCTTGATGAGGAGATTTCAGCTCTGCAGACCAAGAATCAGGCACTTCTTGACAGGTCTGAAGAAAAGAAGCAGCAGCTCTTCGGGCTTGAGGCAAAGCTGCAGTCACTCAGTTCAGAGATCACGCACAAAGGCGAGGATGAGCAGATAGCCATCAAGCGCAAAATCGAGGAGCTGAAGGGTGAAAAGGCCAGAGAGGCAGCCAGAATCGAGATGCTGAATAAAAGCCTCTCAGAGATCAATGAGCAGCAAAAGACGTGCTTTCAGCAGACTCAAAGCGTCTCTGAGGAGATGAAATCATTATCCGGAAAGATCGGTGACGCAAGCCTTCGTGCAGCAAGCCTGAAGGGCGAGCTGGAGGACCAGTTGCAGCTTCAGAGCGAGGCGCAGGCGAGCCTCTCTCAGGCCGATGCCAGATTCTCGCAGCTTCGAGATGACCTGGCAGTTGTCAGGCAGAAAAGGGAGGACGCAAAGTCAAAGCTCGGAGATCTTGTGCGGGAGAGGGACAGGCTGCTTGATGCCACCCGCCGGGCCGGGCTTGAGAGAGAGGAGCTGTCCCTTGGCATCAAGGCTGCTTTGGACAGCCTGGCGGACATGGAGCACGGGGCCGGGTCGCTTAAAACTGAGCTGTCTAGCCTGAACAGCCAGGCCATGAGCATGGAAAAAGACAGAGATGACCTGGAGAGCGCCCGTCTGCGGCTCAGAAGGGAGATCAGCGAGGCTGAAAGGGAATTGCAGAGGCTGCAGAGCGATTTTGCCAAAAGCGATGGGCGGATGAAAGCCGCAGAAGAGAAGTCCGGCTACAGCCGGGCGGTTGAGGCCGTTTTGTCTGCTGTGAAAAGGCAAATGCTCGATGGCCTTTATGGCACAGTCGCAGATCTGGGAAACGTCGCAGCTCGCTATTCTGCAGCTCTTGAGGTGGCTGCAGGAGCGCGCCTTCAGAGCATTGTTGCTGCAAACGAGATGAATGCCTCTTCTGCTATCGAGTATCTGAAGAGGTCGCAGATAGGAAGAGCCACATTTCTGCCCCTGAACAAGCTTGAGAGGGGAAGCCTTCCCACCAGGCCCAATCATGCGGGTGTTGTGGATTATGCCCTCAACCTTGTGGATTATGATTCCAAATTCTTGCCAGCCTTCTGGTATGTCTTCAGAGATACACTGGTCATGGAAAGCCTGGCTGACGCCCGGCCTCTCATGGGCCGCTACCGGATGGTGACGCTCGAAGGCGATCTTGTTGAAAAGTCCGGAGCCATGACCGGAGGCCACTACCGCTCCAGAATGAAATTTGCTGCAGAAGAGAAAAACCGCCTCATGGAGCTGTCTGAAAAGATTGCCAATGCCGAGGAGCAGCGCTCTGAGAGACTTGATAAGCTTGACAGAATCGAGGAGCAGATCTCAAGGCTATCGCGTGAGGTGGAGGAGCTGAACCGGGAGATCTCAAAGAAGACCTTCCAGATAGATGAGATGGGCTCCTCGCGCCCGCGCCTGGAAAAGGCCGTATCAGAGAAAAGAGAGCGATTGCGAGCGATGGAGGGCGAGTCCAGCAGCTTCAAGGAACAGCTCGGCCTTCTGGAAGGAGAGATTTCCGCCTCGGAGAAGAGCGTCTTTGAGGTGCAGAGCCGGATCGACAGTCTGGAAAAGGAGCTCTCCGGCTCAGAGATTCCTGAGCTGAACAAAAAGGCGGACGCTTCCAGCCTTGAGATCAAAAGGCTGCAGGATAGGCTTTCAGGAATCGATGCAGAGATTCTCAAAGACAGAATCAGAGAGGACGGCCTGAAGGAGAAGCTGGCTGAGCTTGTCTCTAAGAGGCAGTCGCTTGAGGCCAGCAAAGCAGAGGCAGTGGCTGGAAAGGATACGTCATCTGCTCTGATCATGAGCATCACCGAAAAGCTCTCTCTCGCACTGGCACGCGAGGCGGAGATCGAGGGAGAGCTGCATGGCCTGAAGGGCGAAAGGGTGGCGCTGGTTGAAAAGACGCTTGCACTTCAGAGGGAGGTGGACCAGTCTGAGAGGGAGCGGGATAGAATCGAGGCTCGCAAGAGTGCAACAGCCTCTGCCAGAGATGTCATACTGTCGCGTGTGAATGAACTGCGATCGCAGATCGAGGGCTGCGGAGTTGACTCCACCCAGGAGCCTCCCAATTCTGAGACTGTGGCTGAGAAGATCAAAGCCCTGGAGAGGGCCATGAGAGAGCTTGAGCCCGTGAACATGCTCGCCATTCATGAATACGATCTCGTCCTCACGAGGCATGACATTCTTTCCAAAAGGCGGAGCACTCTCTCAAGCGAGAGAGAGGCTATCATCGACAAGCTGCAGAGATATGATCAGATGAAAAAGGAGGCCTTCATGGCCAGCTTCACCGAGATCAACAGCAACTTCAAGCAGATCTTCCAGGAGCTGTCAAGGGGCGACGGGGATCTCGTCCTGGAAAATCCCGATGACCCGCTCACTGCAGGCATGACCATCAAGGCCAGGCCCGCTGGAAAGCCATTTCACCGCCTGGAGTCCATGTCAGGCGGAGAGAAGAGCCTCACAGCACTTTCATTCATATTCTCCATTCAGATGTACAGGCCGGCTCCGTTCTATGCCATGGATGAGATAGACATGTTCCTGGACGGTGCCAATGTTGAGCGGGTGGCAAGGCTGATCAAGAAGATTGCCTCCAGGGCGCAGTTCATAGTGGTATCCCTGAGAAAGCCCATGATTTTGCAGTCCAGGTACACCCTTGGAGTGACCATGCAGAAGAACAACATCACCACGGTGACGGGAATCTGCACAAACTGAGGCGAAGATGAACGAAGAAGGATTCGAGTTCGGAGAACCGGCAGAGGTCCTGGTGGAGCTTGCCAAGAAAGGGGAGATAGATCCATGGGACATCGATATTGCCCTGGCCACGGAGAAGTTCCTTCAATACATCGATTCCTTGGAGAAGAGGGATCTGCGTATTCCTGCTCGAACCCTGCTTTATGCGAGCATTCTCCTGCGGCTAAAGTCAGACAGCATGGAGGAGCAAAAGGAGCAAGAGCCCGAGCCCGTAGCTGAGGAGATCGAGGAGGGCCCGGAGGAGGTGATAGAGGATCAGCTCCCCCGCCCGCCGCTGAGAAGGCACACCAAGCGGCCAGTCACCTTGGATGAGCTGATATCCGAGCTGAGGAAGGCGGAGATGGTGGGCAGGCGAAAGGCCATGCGTGAGCACTGGCCTTCCACAGAGGAGAAGGCTCTCGACCTGTCACACGATGAGGGAATCGAGGACCGAATCAAGGCTCTGGGGCCCATCCTCGACGATATGTTCAGCGAATCGCCGACCATCACATTCAGCAATATCAACAGCAAGAACAGCAGTACCGAGGATGGGGTGACCAATTATATATCGCTCTTGTTCATGGCACAGAGAAAACAGGTCTGGCTTGATCAGGAGGAGATCTTCGGAGAGCTGTTTGTGAGAAGGCATGAATGATGAGAACGAATAGTTGTTAATGAATAGACGGGGTTGAATAAATTAAACCGATTTGATAAAATTGATAAAAAATAAACATAAAAATAAATATATCGCTTCTGAGGGAAAAAATGAATTCTGGCTCAGCAGCCAGAGTCTTCGAATTGCTGATACAATGAATCAAATTGATCTCTTACCTCCTGAAGCTGTTGTTCTTGCTCATTTAGGTGATTGAATCCGCCCTCCAGAAATGTCTGCGAATCCAGGTCATTTGTGTACTCCTCGTTCAGGGTCCTGTACTGGCCAGCCAGCGATGCCAGTTCACCCCTCATTTCGGCACATGGATCCGTGGGCGCCTGTCTTGTGACTGATTTCTCTGGCTCTGTTATTTGATTGACGAAGGCAAAGGGATTGCCCTTTTCGTCCAGGCCCATATTTCCGAATTCTATCTGAATATCGCCGTAGCTGTATGTGCCATTGGCAGAAATTGGCTGAGCATCCAGCAGCTCATCTCCTCTAACAAGGTTGACTGTTGAATTGTTTCCGTCAAATGCCATGATTTCCAGCTTGGACCCGTCCTTTAGAATTATGGGAATCTCTGGAGTCAGGATTGTCTGAGAAATCGATGCATTAACAAAAACAAAAAAACATGCAATCAGCAGAAATATTTTTCTAATGCATATCACCTCGAATATTATCTATTAATTATGCTATCCATTAATTGTTTTGTATTGCATTATTGATAAAGCTTTGCAGCCAATGCCCGCCAGCTTCCCCTCTGCAAGCATGGGCTGATGCGAGCCATAACAGGTGATTCTTGCTGCAAGGCGATATGGCTTCGTCGATTAATCGTCTTATTGCGATATGTTTATATCTGAATAAAGAGCATTCAGCTTTTGCTATGATACAAAAAACCGTCCTGCAATTGCGCGCCAAGATACTCAGAGCCCTATCCGATCCCATCCGACTGGAGCTGCTGGATTTCCTATCCGGACGCGAGCGCTGCGTCTGCGAGATCCTGCCAGCATTTCCCAGATCACAGTCCACAATCTCCAAACATCTGAACATCCTCTACGAAGCTGACATTTTGGAGAAGAGAATTGATGGAAAAAGGACTCTTTACAAAGTTAAAAACCCATATATATTCGAATTGATTCGCGTAGTGGATTGTCTGGCCCACGAGCAAATATCAGAGCTTTCTGAGGCTGGACAGATCCTGGAAAAATCATTGAATGACAGGAGCTGATCATTATGGTTGGATACACGATTGGATATTCGATTGAATATTCGATTCTCGCGGCTTTCGAGGCAGGAATGCAGACATTGTTCGAATATCTCTCAGCCCACGTTCTGACCTGTCTCATACCGGCGTTTTTCATTGCCGGGGCCATTGCTGCTCTGCTCAACAAGCAGACAGTCCTCAAATACTTTGGAGCCGATGCACCCAAATGGCTGTGCTACAGCGTGGCAGCAACCTCAGGCACAATTCTGGCTGTCTGTAGCTGCACCATTCTGCCGATGTTTGCCGGAATCGAGAAGAGAGGTGCTGGAATTGGCCCGGCCACTGCCTTTCTCTTCTCCGGTCCGGCCATCAACCTCATGGCCATAATCCTGACAGCCAGAGTTCTGGGCCTGGACCTGGGAATAGCCAGGGCTGTGGCGGCTGTCAGCATGGCAATCGTCATCGGCCTGATCATGGCTGCCATTTTCGAGCGGCCTGACAGCAAGTGCGAGACGGGCATGGCATCTGCGCTTCAGGACGAACAGGAACCGGATTCCGCCAAGCGGCCCGGCTACATCACAGGCCTGTTCATGCTAATCCTGGTGGCAATATTGCTGACTGCCACATCAAATCTCATTGCTCTTGGCACCAAAGCCATAACAGTGACAGCCCTTGCAATATCTGCTGCAGTTATCATGAAAAGATACTATCTGCCTGAAGAGAGGGAGGCTTTTCTCTCTGAGACCTGGTGGCTGGCCAAAAAGATATTTCCTCTGCTGGTGGTCGGTACATTTATTACTGGCATGATCGGATACTTCCTGCCAGTGGAGTGGGTGCGCACGATATTTGGCTCAAACGGCTTTTTAGCCTGCTTTGTAGCTTCAGCTATCGGATCTCTGCTTTATATGCCGACATTGCTTGAGGTTCCAATCGTCGGCACCCTATTCGGCTACAGCTCCGGCATCACTGCAGCGGGTCCTGCACTGTCGCTGCTGCTCGCTGGCCCGTCTTTGAGCCTGCCGAGCATGATAGTCATCACAAGGATAATGGGTGCAAAGAAGAGCGCAGTCTACATTTTGCTGGTTGTGCTGATATCGACATTTTCTGGCATGATCTATGGAGCGATTGCCTGAATGACGGAAATGCATGACAGAATATGGAATAAATTGCAATGAATAGTAATATCTGCCAATTGACTGCAATTAATGGCAATGCTTGGTGCGGAAAGATCACAGATTACGAATTCAGGTGATATGTTATGATAAAAGTTGAGGTTTTGGGGACAGGCTGTGCCAAATGCAAGAGCCTGCTCAAGAATGTGGAGAAGGCTGTGGCAGAATCGGGCGTAGAAGCCGAGGTCATCAAGGTCGATGGCATCCAGGAGATCATGGATCGCGGCGTGATGATGACGCCTGCCCTGTATATCGATGGCAAGTCCGTTCTGATGGGCAGAACTGCAACAGTTGATGAGATCAAAAGGATGCTCAAGAAATAAGGAGGCAATCCATGGAGGAGAAAACAAAATGCATGTGCAGCAGTTCGGATGTGCGCGTTGTTGCCTGCGCCGGAGCTTCAAACGTAGGGCAGATCGCAAATCAGGCGGCAATAGATCTGGCCAATGAGAAGGTGGCCGGGTTCTTCTGTCTGGCGGGAGTTGGCGGTCACATCAATGGGATGGTAAAATCGGCCCGGGAAGCTGGCCTCATGATCTCCATAGATGGCTGTCCGGTAAAGTGCGCAGCCAGGACATTGCAGCATGTCGATATTGAGCCAGCCATACAGATAGTCATAACGGAGCTTGGCATAGAGAAGTCTCATGAGCTTGTCATTGATGAAAAGATCTGCTCCAGGGTTGTCGAAAAGGTGAAAGAGGAGCTTGCAGCTTGAATGAATAGGTGGATGAAATGCAATTGTTGAATGCAAAACTTATGCCGATTGGCATCATCTGTGGAATTTTATTGTTGATCATGACCTTATCTCAGAGCGCGTATGCAGGAGGCGAATGCGCATCTCTTGGAGGTGCCTGCGATAATAGCGGCTGGAGCGGCGCTGCAAAGCTCGATGAGATTGGAAACACGGCAGCCAGCCAGGAAACAGTGACTGCCACCAAGTGGCCTGCCAAATCAAGGACCATGAGATGGAACATCAGCGAATCCACTGAGACCGATAAGGCTGCTGAAGAAACGGCAACTCAGACCACAAAGGCCAATGCAACAAAAGACACGACGGCTGAGAGCACAAGGAATGTCACGATCAAAAAGCCTGTAGATGAGCCATCAGTTATAACGAGAAGCGATGATGCAAAAGCCATCGTAATGCCTCTGGAGGACGTGAGCGACAGCGATATTCTGCTGGACGTGAGCGAGAACTCCAGTACGCACATCGTGGGATCTGTGGTCATTCCCTATATGCAGTTCGATGACCAGCCGGGCATCCTTAAGCCCAGGGAGCAGATCGCCAGGATACTGGGAGACAGCGGAATATCACAAAATGATTCTGTTGTGATATACGGCGAATGCCTGCCATGCGGAGGCGGGCCGTCTGTGGCCACATACATCTACTGGATGATGTTGGGCCTTGGACATGAAAAGGTCTGGCTCCTGGATGGAACAGCCGATGATTGGGTGGCATCTGGCAGAAATATCACAACGGACGCAGAAATTCTGCCTGCCAGGGTCTATACTCCTCAAAACAGCTCAGATTATACTGCCACATACGAGATGGTGAAGAGCGGCCAGGTGCAGATAGTCGATGCCAGGACGATAGAGGAATTTGGCCAGGGGAGCATACCGGGATCTATCAGCATACCCTATGCCAGCGTGCTGGACGGAGACAGAATCAAGGGCGAGGATAAGCTGAATCGGGTCTTCATGATGCTCGACAGGGACAGGCCTGTGGTGGTCTTTACCAATACCGGCATGAAGGCCTCCGTCGTATGGTTCTCATTGAAGATGATGGGCTACGACGCATTGCTGTACAGCTACCAGGATTGGATGTCTCATCAGAGTTCCTGAATATGTTTCCTGAGATCAGATATGGATCCGGAGAAAGAATGATGCCAAGCCATATGGTTTGCGGGGTTGTCACCCTGCTTTTTTTATCTTCGATCATGAGCGTGTCAGGCCTCTCAGATGTCGGTGGAGATGGCCCTGCCTATTCAGACAGCCTGCAGCTAGAGGCCGCAAGCTCTGGAGTTTCTATAGCTCCTGCCAACCTCTCGGAAGGAGACACTTTGCTGGATGTCAGCCCGAATGCCACAGGATATCTGGATGGAGCTGTTGGCATCAGCTATGATTCCTTTTTGGATGACGGC
>DAONDW010000002.1:21658-25384 GCA_035402785.1 Methanothrix sp.
GAGGCCTTTTTGGATGGCGATCGCCTCAAGCCGCAAGAGGATTACGAAGCTCTCTTTTCCGGGCTTGCAAAGGAAAGACCAGTGGTGGTGTTCACCAATGTCGGCATCGAAGCATCAGTTGTCTGGTTTGCACTGAATCAGTCCGGCTATGACGCACGGCTGTACTCCTGGCGCGACTGGCTTGAAAACCAGCCAAAATTCGGATACCAGTTGACTGATATTCAGGCCAGGCCAAATCCTGTGAGGACCGGACAGACTGTGAGCATAATTGCGACATTCCAGGAGACAGAACAGACCGTCTCTGCCTCCAGTTCAGCGAAGGAGAACGGCATCAAAACGACAGTTGATCCGATAGCTGAGGCAGCCAGCAAGCTGACGATAAAGGGATGCGCCACATGCGGATTTGGCTCACCCCAGGGATTTGCCAATCTGGATCGAAAGGACGGATATGTGCAAATCGGCACTGGCGTCATAGCGCAGAATGCTGGCAGCACAATGAGCTGCACTGCAGTCATAAATGGGCCTGATGGCAATGAGGTTGCCAGGACGAGCCTTCTCAAATCCTCTGAAGGAAGGTATTCCGGGATTTGGAATGCGAATGTCGTGCCTGGAATCTATGAGTTGAGCATAGTGGCATCAGCATCAGGAAACTCTGAGAACTTCGCAGACGTCCTGGCAATTGAGGTAACTGAATAGGCGGTTTTGCCTGTTCAGCTCTCTTTTTCCGGGTCACCCATTTTTCCAGGTCACAGCCATTTCACATGCAGAGGATTTCTCCTGGGAATTGCATGAATTTTATACTTTGGATGGCCGAACATCATGGCATAGGCGATCTTCTGCCCATCAGGCAGCCCAAGCTCCTTTTTCAGCGGCTCAAAGAATGTGGCGGCCATTGCCACGAAACCCGCCCAGCACGTCCCGACTCCAAAAGCCGGAGCTGCCACATCGAAATGAGTGAGCGCAATGATGGCATCGATTGGGGCTACCGGATTATTCTCTGGAATATGGGCAAAGAGAAGATGCGGAGCGCCCCTGCATATCATATCCCGTCCCTCTTCCCAGGCTGAGATGAGAACAGGCACATAACCGCTCATGGGATGGTTTGTGTTTCTCAGGCCCTTCATCCATTCGATGGTGAGTGCTGCAATCCTTTTGACCTTCTCGGAATCGTGAACGACCAGCCACTGCACAGGCTGACCATTCCCGCCCGATGCAGCATATCTGGCTATGTCCAGGATTTGAAGAATCCTGTCTCTTGAAACCGGATCTGCTGAGAAATTCCGTATCGATCGGCGCTTTTGCAGATAGCATGCGATCTCTTTGGTGGAAATGTCGCCTGCGCCTTCAGAAAGCATTATCTTTTCATCTGGCCGGAAGTTCAGGAGCAGGGCCCCTGATGGGCAGAATGCCTCGCAGTGGCCGCATTTGATGCAAAATCCTGCTCTCTCTTCAGAAAATGAGGGCAGACGATCAGCGTCTTTGTCTGCCGGAGTGATTATGCCCATTGCACAGATATCAGAGCAGATGCCGCAGAATGTGCAGAGCTTCCTGTCAACAGCAATTTCCGTCAATTTCGCATTCCCCTCAAATATTTTAAATTTAATTCGAATCAGGACTCTCTGTCATTGCTTATCAGGCTTCTGCCTGCTCTCCAGGCATCCCCCGCATTTTTTCCAAGGGTCCAGTAGCGATTGTCTGTCATGGTCAGAAATAGCGGGTCGATTGCCTCGAAGTCCGGCTTGCCTTCTTTCATCACATTGCCGTTTGCATAGACGCCTGCCATCTCGCCTATGAAAATGGTATTTGTGGGCAGCGGAATTGACTGAACCAGCCTGCATTCGATGCAAACAGGGCATTCGCTGATCATGGGTGCAGTCTTCAAGGAGCCATAAAAGACATCAAAGAGCCTGGACTTGTCAGCCTTCTCGCCAGATACTATGCCGCAATAGTCGGTCTTCTCAAGAAGTTTTGATGAGGGAAGGTTAACTGAGAATGTCTTCGTCTCTTCTATTCCCCTGTGCGTAAAGTGATGATTTCCGATTCCGCAGAGGATCATGGGCGGCCTGGCGTTGGCACGCGAGCACCAGCCCACAGTCATGAAATTGGCTTTGCCTGATACCTGTGCACCCACCAGGACCACAGGCATGGGTATGAAGAAGTTGGCATCTATTAACGTTTTATCCATAGCAGTTTCCTCGCAACATCAATGGCTTTTTGATTATAAGTTGTCTAATTTCACCAACTGTATTTATAGGCAATACAGGCAAAATAGTAATATACTTTCATCTTTGAAACTGATATGAGATGATATGAGCTACAGCAAAAACGGCAAGACATACCACTGCCCGGTGGAGGCTGCACTGGATGTGATAGGCGGCAAATGGAAGCCCCTGATCGTATGGGCTTTGGGTGAGGAAGTGCTGAGGTTCTCCGAATTGCAAAAAGAGCTGCCAGGAATCAATGGCAAGATGCTGACAAAGCAATTGCGCTCTCTCGAGGAGGATGGAGTTGTGCAGAGGAAGGTTTATGCCGAGGTCCCTCCCCGCGTGGAATACAGGATTACCGAATTCGGCAGGACACTGATTCCCATATTGAGAGCGCTTTGCATATGGGGCGAAGGCTATCTCGAAGCAGATGGGGATTTAGCAGAGCCATGCCAGAAAAAATGATGAACGCGAATGCCTTTGATCTTCTCCACAGCCAGATCAGGGCAAAGCTGGCAGAGGAGGCCATCTTCGAGCCGACGCTCCCTCAGCAGCAGGCCATTCCTGCCATCCTCTCCAGGCAGAATGTGCTTCTCATCGCTCCCACTGGTACCGGAAAAACCGAGGCCGCAAGCCTTCCCATTTTTGATCAGATTCTCAAGGGAGAGCGTTCAGGCACTCAGGCGGTCTACATCACGCCCCTCCGGGCTCTGAACAGGGATATGCTGCGTCGCTTTCATGATTGGGGTGCGAGGCTGAAGATCGGCGTGGCCGTCAGACATGGAGACACGAGTCAATCCGACAGGAGAAAGCAGGCGCTCAAGCCTCCAGATCTGCTGATCACCACTCCTGAGACCCTTCAGGTCATGCTGACAGGAAAGCGGCTGAGACGAAACCTCTCAACAGTCAAGACTGTGGTTGTAGACGAGATTCATGAGATGGCGATGTCCAAGCGCGGCTCGCAGCTAACGGTTCTCCTGGAAAGGCTTGCTGAGCTTGCCGGAGACTTTCAGAGAATTGGGCTTTCGGCCACAGTTGGCACTCCTGAGGCTGTGGCACGAATGCTGGCGGGATCAGAAAGAAGCTGCAAAATCATCCAGGCTGCTGTCGAGAGGGCGAGCAACTTCGTAGTTGTGAGCCCCATTCCGGGCAGGGGGGACCAGGCAATGGCTGGAACGCTGGAGTGCGATCCCCGTCTCGCTGCTCAAATTCGATTCATCAGGGAGACTGCAAAAAACAGGAGATGCCTGATATTCGTCAACACCCGCCAGGCAGCCGAGGTTTTAGGCTCTCGCTTCCGACAGTTGAAAGAGCCGATTGGTGTGCATCATGGAAGCCTCTCTGTGGAGGCGCGGGTGGAGGCAGAGGAGGCCTTCAAGGCAGGGCAGCTCAGGGGCCTGATCTGCACGTCCTCGATGGAGCTAGGAATTGATATCGGAGACGTGGATCATGTCATCCAGTACAGCTCGCCCCGTGAGGTCTCAAGGCTCCTGCAGCGCGTCGGTCGTGCGGGCCACAGAAT
>DAONDW010000002.1:25484-26684 GCA_035402785.1 Methanothrix sp.
AAGAGAGCTGGCTCGTCCGGCGGAGCGATGGCGGAGTTCTTCAGAGGACGAAAAAGGCGCGGGAGTACTACATCGAGAACCTCTCCATGATCCCTGACGAGAAGAGATACAATGTCTACGACATGGTTGGCCGCAGGTCTGTGGGAACTCTCGACGAGGCCTTTGTCATCAGCTTTGCAGAGCCCGGCGCTACATTTGTCACCAAGGGAGAGATCTGGGAGATCGCCGAAATTGCAGAGGATGAGATCAAGGTGATTCCCATACACAGAAGCGGCGAGATTCCGAGCTGGACCGGAGAAGAGATTCCAGTTCCCTTTGCAGTGGCCCAGGAGGTCGGAGGCATTCGAAGGGAGATCCGGCAGGCGCTGGAGAACAAAAGCTCCAACGGTCGGCAGGAGGCCATCTCCTGGCTAGAGGGGAGGTATCCGCTGGATCGTGAAGCCTCAGGGGAGCTGGTCGATTTGATCGCAAGCCAGATTGAAAAGAATCTGCCGGTTCCAGATGAATCCCACATAGTAGTTGAGGGCGGAGGTGATGGGGCGATCATCAATGCCTGTTTCGGACACAGGACAAATGACACACTGGCCGGATTCTGACCTCCATACTCTCAGCGCGCTTTGGCAGCAGCGTGGAGATGTCAATAGATCCTTATCGCATAGAGCTGACGCTTCCCAGATCGCTTCTGGCTGAGGAGATAGCAAATGTTCTCTCAGGACTTGACCCAAGCTACGTGGAGCCAATTTTGGAGATGACCCTCAAGAACACAACTCTTCTGCGTTGGAAGATGGTGCATGTGGCCCGCAAATTCGGGGCCATCTCCCGTGATGTTGATTATCAGAGGATCAGCATGCAAAAGCTCCTGGCTGTCTTCGAGGGCACTCCAATGTACCGGGAGGCATTGCGGGAGATCTATCATGACCGCCTGGACGTTGAGAGGGCAAAGTGGGTTTTGGAAAAGATCAAAGACGGCTCAATTGAGATCATAACCTCTGGGCTGTCGCCCATAGGCACATCAGGCAGGAGTGGGGGCAGGGATGTCACAAGCCCGGAGCACGCAGACGCTGCAGTGATCGATCTCTTGAAAAGCCGGATAATGAACGACCGGGTGCTTCTGTTCTGCGTCAACTGCAAGAAATGGAAGAGCCTGCGCCCTGTGGAGAGGGTGCCTGAACAGCCTGAATGTCCTCTTTGCAGCTCACG
>DAONDW010000003.1:0-21901 GCA_035402785.1 Methanothrix sp.
TTCATCTCCGGGTGGAACTGCGAGCCGAAGAAGAACGGATGATCGGGTATCTCGCATATCTCCATCAGGTCTCCGTTTCTGCCTGAAAACTTCATGCCCATCTCCTCTATCTGGGCGATATAAGCTGGATTGACCTCGTACCTGTGCCTGTGCCTCTCCACGATCACGTCTTTTCCGTAGATCCTGTGGGCCATGCTTCCCTCAGTGAGGTGCGCCGGATAGTTTCCGAGCCTCATAGTCGCGCCCATCTGCCTGATCTTCTCCTGCTCGGGAAGAAGAGCAATCACCGGGTGAGGCGTTGCCCCAAACTCTGTGCTTCCGGCTCCATTCAGCCCGCAGACGTTTCTCGCAAACTCGATTACCGCCATCTGCATTCCAAAGCACAGACCGAGATATGGAACCTTCATCTCCCTGGCATACTGCACAGCCTTGATCTTGCCCTCGGTCCCGCGCGAGCCAAAGCCTCCGGGAACTAAAATTCCGTCTGCTTCCCTCAAAATCAGATCCGCAGAGCCACGCTCCAGCTCCTCGGCATCAATCCACAAAACCTCGATCTTCACTCCAGCCTCAATGGCTGCGTGCTTGAGCGACTCACGAATCGACAGATAAGCGTCCTCCATCGGATCAGCACACTGGCTTCCGACGGTGTACTTGCCAACGATTGCAACCTTGAGCAGGCCCTGGACAGAATCCATCTTGGACACGAACTCATCCCAGTCCTTCCTTTCCTCCAGCGGAAAGAGCCTCATGGCCTTCATCAAATAGCTGGCCACACCCTCGGCCTCCATCTGCAGCGGCACCCTATAGATGTCGTCAGCATTGTGGGCGGAAATCACAGCATCCACAGGTACATCGCAGAAGTGGGCGATCTTGTCCTTTGTCTCCTCCAGAAGCGGATGCTCGCACCTGACCACAATCATGTCCGGCTGAAGCCCGAGCTGCCTCATCTCCTTCACGCTGTGCTGCGTGGGCTTGGTCTTCTGCTCTCCGTCAACTGTTGACGGCGCAAGCGTCACATGCACGAAGAAGATATTCCCCGATTCCTCGTACTTGAGCTGGCGCATGGCCTCAAGAAATGGCATGGACTCGATGTCGCCCACTGTTCCGCCAACCTCAACGAGACAGATCTCGCATCCTCCGTCCCTGGAAACCTGCCGGATCCGCCTCTTGATCTCCTCGGTGATGTGCGGGATGATCTGCACAGTCTTTCCAAGATACTCGCCCCTGCGCTCCTTTTCAATGACAGTGCTGTAAACCTTGCCTGTTGTGATGTTGTGGTCGCGGGTCAGCTCCACATCCAAAAAACGCTCGTAATTTCCGAGATCCAGATCAACCTCTCCGCCGTCTTTGAGGACGAATACCTCTCCATGCTGGAACGGACTCATGAGCCCGGCATCTATGTTGATGTATGGATCTATCTTGATGGCCGTAACCTTATATCCCCTGTTCATGAGCAGCCTGCCAATGGACGCGGCAGTTGTGCCCTTGCCAAGCCCGCTCATAACCCCGCCTGTGACCACAATGTATCTCATATTCACGCCTTCAGAAGCGTAGCCGCTCCGTATATGATAAGGGTAACGATCAGTATGGAAGAACCGAGAGCACCGGCAAACTCAGGGATGCTCTCAGTGATAAAAGTCAAAACCAAAACGATCACCAGAGCCAGAAATATCGCCGCCGGAATGACCTTTAGCGAACTCAGGCCGCCCAGGCCACCAAAGCCGCCCAGCCTCTCAGAAAACGATGATGGCAATTGCTCCTCATCATCCTGATCCTGGTCATATCCCCGGTCATATCCCTGTGCATATCCTGGCTCATTTTCCTCGCCTACTCCATAAAATCTTCTCTCCTCCGGCGCAGCCTGCTCTCTTTCAGATTGCTCCTGTTCCGCCTGTTCCCGTTCAGCCTGCACCCGTTCATCCAGCTCCCGTTCGGCCTGATGAATGATCTCCCGGCTCTCGCCGTCAACCTCCTGCCTGTAGCCCTGGCGCTCTTCCTCCGCCTGCACAGTAGAGCTCCGGATCTCCTCCGGTCGTTGCCGGTTGTTTCTATCTACAAAACGATCATCAATGCGGGTGCTGTACCTTGGAACTGGACTGCGGCCTTCGTCATCATCATTATCATCATCGTGATCCAGGTCTCCCTGATCATTTTCGCCTGTGAAGCCTCCAGCAGACGTTCTTACTGGATATCCTGCCTGAGACTTATTCTGATTGCTATTTCGTGTTCTATCAAGAGTTCTATTCTGATTGATTCTCTGAGTGCCACTTTGATTGCTATTTTGAATGCTATTCTGATCTATTCCGGCGGCCCCATCCTTCACAGCCCCTCTTCTCGAACGGGTTGCCGATCTATATCTTTGCAGGTCGCGATCCTTTGAGAAGACTATGCGGCGTGGCTCACTGTCATCATCATCGTCCCCGGACCGCCGCGACCTTCGCCTTTTGGCCTGAGATGAATCATCATCATAATCGTCGCCTTCCTCGCCGTCTCCAACGTCCTCATCCTCCCCGTCTTCATCGCCATCGTCCACGTAATCATCATCTTCGTTAGCGGGCTGGAGGTCTTCATCCGCATCGTCGCCTGAATCATCTCTTCCTACCACCAGATCCGCCTCATCGTATCTATTTGCCCGGTTGCTCTTTTGGCCGACATTCTCTTTGTCGTCTTCGTCGTCGCCAGGATCAGGATCATCAGAGTCGCGCAGAAGGGTAATGGGCACTCGGCTTTCTCCGGCATTGCCTTTTAGCAAAATCTCGCCATCCAGCCGCTTTTTGTTGGCAGGCATTCTGGCCATTACGGGTATTGTCTCTTCCAGTACCACATAATGATCGGGTTTTTTCAGACGCACTGCCTTGAAGACCTGATTGCTGGCCTGCAGAGAAACATTGGACGGCTCGCCGTGATTTACGACCTTGAGGTTGAAGATGGTCTCCTCGCCCGGCAGCAGGCGAAGAACGACGGGCCTTGCATCCGCGCTTCCGTTGTTTATGTGAACCACATGATCCATTGCCGTCTCCCCCACATCATAAACATGATAATATTGTATAAATATTTTGCTTGTGGTCCCTGAGAGCCCGGCCCGGCATTTCGGTACATGCCCTATTGCCCGGCAGCCAGATGGATGCAGCCAATCAGGCAGCCCTTGAAATGATATGCAGTATCCAGGATAGATCCGGGATCAATCTAGCATATCTCACATCGATCTCAAATAGATATTAGATAGATCACACATCAATCTCTGAGATCTGGAGGCAGCATATTCGGTATGCCGTCTTCAATTGGATAGCATTCCTTGCAGGCCTTGCATGAGAGCTTGCCGGTTACAATCTCCTTCTCGTTCTCCTCAAATACCTCAAGGGCCAGGTCTCCTTTGCAGAGCGGACAGGCCAGGATGTCAAGCAGATCGCGCTTCATGTCTCAATCATTTTCTTCTGAAGAAGTAAAAGCTTTTGCATTGATTTGATCATTCAGGCGGATCATTCACGCCGAGAAGACTGGCTGCATTCCTGTGGAAAATTGCCTGCTGCTCAGATTCGTCGAGACCAAGCCCCCTGATGATCTGCGCTGCCCTTCCTGGATCCTCCCAGGGATAGTCGCTTCCAAAAAGCACCTTCTCAGGCCCTATATCCATGATCAGCTCCCGCATCTCATTTGCAGTCATGTAAAAGGAGACATAGGCTGTGTCGAAGTAGACATTCTCCAGCACAGGAAGCAAGTGCTTTTTCACCTCATCCCACATGCGGAGGCCTCCCAGATGGGCCAAAATCACTTTGAGATCGGGAAAGCTCTGAACAGCAGTCGCAAATCTCTCCGGTGTGCCGTAAACCTCAGGCCTGTCCATGGGATCCCGTCCGGCATGGGCGACAAGCATCATATCTCTTTCTATCAGCGCCTCATAGAGCATGCAGGCACGCGGCTCGTCAGGATAAACCTGCTGGAGAAGCGGCATCATCTTGACGCCCAAAATCCCGGTTTCTGCGAGCCGGTCCAGCTCGGCCTCCAGATCAGGCATGAATGGATGAACTGCTCCAAAGGCAGTCAGCTGCGGATTTTCCTTTGCCACAGAAATGACCCAATCGTTGAGGCTGGAGACGTCCTCCGTGCCCTTGGCCAGAGGCAGGAGAACCGAGCCTGCCACACCCCCTGCCCTCATCATGCCTATGAGATCCTCCGGTGCGCCGCTGCCAGGCACTGCCACCTTCAGCTTTCTTTTTGCAACCGGCAGAATCTTGGCAGCGACTGCAGCCGGATAAATGTGAGTATGAAAGTCGATGGTCAAATTATCCCCATCTCAGAGAGCCTCTCAGGCAGATACTTTTTGGTCACATAGTCCAGGCCCTTTCCTGCAAAGGCCTGCTGCTCTGCCTTCTTTTTGAGGTCAAGCTGCAGCTTGATCTGCTTGTCCCAGTAGGGTGTATTGAAGCGCGGATCTGTCAGCTCGCTTCGCAATGCCTGCATATCCTTTTCCGTCAGCTTGTCTGTAGAGAGGTTGTAGTCCACGATGTCGCTTGGCTGCACTCCGAGAAAACGGGCAGAGGGCGTGACAAGGTGCTCGGAGAGGTGCGCGCTCTTGATCGCTCCGTAGGCGATGCTTGCGAATATGCGATAGGACCAGGGATCACCATCTGTGAAGACCACCACAGGAAGGTTCAGCTCTGTATTCAGCCTCTTGATTATGCGCCTTGTCGAGCGGGCCGGCTGTCCCTTGATGTGGACAAGTATGGCGTGATACTCCTCATCAAAGCCGTTTTCTATCAGCCTGGCATACATTCCGCCGGTCTCAATGGCCATGACCATCTTTGCATCGTGATTGACGAACTGGATGTTATCCACGTTGAATGGAATCTGGTAGCCTGCCTCGCCAACATCCTCCTGGCAGTGCATCTCCTTTTCACCCCTGCGAGTCTGCTCCTTGAGACGCAGAGGCCCAAAGACTGCAGCACCATCCTCCTCAGGCCGAACATGAAAGTCCTCCCTGTGCATTGTGGTGACTATCTCCAGGTCCTCGATGAGCCGGTCGCTCTCAGCCTGCTCATGGAATTTGGCTATATCCCAGTTCTCTGAGATGTAATAGATCTCTCTCAATGTCGAGCCGCGATTGTTCTTGAGGTGCTCTTTGATGAGCAGTTCTGCCAGGTGGACAGTCTTTAAAAGCGTCTTGGCACCGCGAACTGTCTTGACAGAGCGGGTCGTCTCCTGGTCTCCATAGACCCAGACATCCTCAGCGCTGGAAAACTCGATATTGTTTTTGGTTCTGGATGGAAGTGATATGTGAGGCACAATGCCCTGCAAGAACTGATTATAAAGGGAATCTGCAATGCCCAGCAGCCTTTCTTCGGCTTGCTGGGACTTTGCTTTCAGTTCTTTTGCCCTTTCTTTTTCAAATTCCTTCTTTTCATCAGTCTTTTCCATAAACTAGATCACCCTGGCCCCAGTGACTATCTCTGCGTCAAGGCCCTCTATCACCGGCTCGGCCAGTGCGACGCCATCGGAGGAAATGCTGTAGCTGATTAGAGCCTTCTGGCCAGGGGCAAGTGAGAGCTTCCAGTGGTAATCGTAGCCTTCTCCCATGGATATGACCCTCGCCTCAGGGGTGACTGAATCAGCCTCCTTCGCCAGCACCTCATGCAGCTTGAAGGAACGCATCAGATCGCTGTGGTTTTCCACCAGGATCCTGACTGACAGATGCCCATCATTGCTCTCGACCTTCCGGAAGACCAGGAGGTTGCCCATGATCTTGGCCACGACCGGTCCGATATCCGGCTCATCCTTTTCCAGAACCTCTGAGAGCTTTTTGGCAATGCGCGGCAGGATCTTTCTGATGATCTCCTCTTTTTCGCGCCTCTCAGAGAGAACGCTCTGGCGGCTCAGATAGCGGCGCAGCTTTCTTGCTACCTCTTTCAAGGCCAGATCGATCTCTGCTAAAATCTCAGGCACATCAGCAACAGCGTCCTTGCTCTCTGAGGTGAATGGGATATTCGTTGAGGCGATATGGATCAATAGCACAGCCGGGCCGACAGGCACGCCGCTTCCAGTGGGCTGTCCGAGAGAATAGTTTTTCCAGGAGACGCTCTCCACAGCATGAGTCATGGCGCAGGCTCCCTGCTGATACACAAGGGGCACGCGATTGGCAAAGCGCAGGATCTCAATTCTGCTCTCCTTCTCAAGCTCTCCTCCGTAGCCCAATCCCACCTCGACCAGGAACGGGTTGCCTGAATAAACCGAGACGGGCCGCACAGTGGTTGCTATGAAGTCCAGGCGGTATTCCTTTTCGAGGCCTGCCTTGATCAGCTCCTCGCCAATGGGTGACAGGCAGTCTACTGGAGGCGATTTAACCCGGATCTGTTTGAATGCAGAGTGAAGCCTCTTGGCAGCCTCATGATCCAGCTCTGCAGGCGGCATATCCGGGTCCAGCTCTGCAATGCTGCACAGCTCCTGGGCTGATATCGCACCTATGGACGAGAAGGTCTCCCTCAAAAAGACGCGCAGCTTCTTCTTGTCAGTGTAGCGCAATAGCTTGATCAGCTCTCCAAGCTCAATTCCTGCAGGATGCGGTGAAATGGCATAGGCCTTCTTTGGAAGGCTTTCGGTCGCCCTTTCGAAGACCTCCACATTTCCTTCTGGCTCCACAAGAGTGAGTCGCGCGTGTGGATTAACTATGGCTGTGCTCTTCAGCAGGCCGTAGACTGACTGGCGGCGGCTCCGGACATATGAGCCCTCCATCTCCAGCTCCACTCTCGTTCCCCTCGGCCTCTCCCAGTCCACATCATCTGATTTCAGGATCTCAGGCTCGTTTTTGGCAGTGTTGATTATCAGCTCGCAGTCGTGGGCCGGTCGGCTGGGTGAGATCTTGGATATGACGCGAGTGGGCTTGCCGCTTGTGAGCTGGGAGTAGAGAACTGCAGCCGAAATGCCTATTCCCTGCTGGCCGCGGCTTTGTCTGAGAGTATGAAAGCGTGATCCATAGAGCAGCTTGGCGAAGGCGCGGGGTATCACATCTGCGACGATGCCCGGCCCGTTGTCCTCGATGATGACCTGATAGTACTCGCCGCTCCTTTTGATCTGCACAAAAACGTCAGGCAGTATCCCCGCATCCTCGCAGGCATCGAGAGAATTGTCGACAGCCTCCTTTACACAGGTGATGAGCGCGCGAGGAGCAGAATCAAACCCAAGGATCTGGCGATTCTTCTCAAAAAATTCGGCTACGGAGATGGCTTTTTGCTGCTTGGCCAGCTCCTCAGCGATTTCCATAAAATGGGCAATTGGGGCTAGAGTTCAGCCCCGACCACGGTTTGGGTGGCAGTGACGTTATCTATCTCACGGATGACATCCACGAGCTTGTTGAGCATGCTCAGGCCCTCGACCTCGATGATGACCACGAAGTCGAACTCGCCGAAGACGTGATAGACATCTTTAATGCCGTCTATTTCCTGCAAAGCATTGTAGACGGTTTTTTCCTGTCCCGGCACCACCTTGACCATCGTTACTCCGATTACCATTTCAATTCACCCATGTCATAAAGCTTCAGCACATTATATATATCTTTTCAGCACTTTTTGCCTGCTCTTTGGTTTTTCATCAGCTCTGAAATTCCCGGTCATTTCATATCGGTTTCACCAGGCATCTCATCAGCGTTTTCCGCCACCGATGTTGATCGACTCCACCTGGTCGTCCTCTCCCTCATCTGGCCAGCCTGCGAGTGATTCGCTCTTCTTGGGCCTGCCCTTTCGGGTGATCGGTGCCTCTGCCTTTCCTTCTGAAGAGACTGGTTTTGCCTCGCTTTCGGTGCTCAAAGGCTCAGAAGCACAGGCCTCTGCAGGAGCTTTATTCCTTGCCAGGTCCTCCTTGAGAGAGGCGAGCGCGCGAAGGACCATCAGCCTGTAGTGGTCGACATCGGTATGATAATGCTGCATGGCCCTATCAGCATCCTGAGCAGGTGTCGATGCCGCCTGAGGAAGTACGCTGTCTGCTGTGGCAAATTCGCCTGTGGGCGTTTCAGTTCTTGCATTCCTGAGCCCATCCAGCCGCTCCAGGGTTCGCCGGGCGGCGTCCATGATCCACTGATTTCTGGTAGCCTCATCCACCTGCTGAATCGATTCGGCCCTGATGGATATGATTATGTTTCCGTCCTCGGTTTGATAGAGGTTGGGCTTGCCAACCACAGCCACAAAGGATGGCGCCTCCATGCCGGAGAGGATCTGGGCAGCCTCTGGCTGATACTGGCCTGCATAGATGAGAATGCTTCCCGTCGGGTCCACCACCCGACCTCGCCAGTATTCGGTGTCGCCCCCGATGTCATCTTTCTCAGTGAGAGTGCCGACCAAAAAGACCCGGTTGCATTTTGCTCCTGTGGGTGTGAGAAGATATGATGGTGCATACTGGTGCTGATCTTCGCCATCCCGGAAGGAATAGTTGGAGTTTTTCAGCTCCCCGGCGAAGACCCTTTTGGCCACTTCCCTTGAGAATCCTGCCATTTATGCCACCTCCGTAGCAGATAAAAGCGCGTCAACCTCTGCCACAGATATGGGCTGCATTTCGCTAATGCTCTCCACCAGAAGGTAACGATCGATCCTCGGTCCGGTGATGGAATAGTATCTTCCCATGAGCTTGCTCTCTATCAAGGAGCGCACAACCTCGTGATCAAGTGCTTCCATTGCCATCTGCTTGGCCTTTTCAAGGTCCAGGTCTACGAGCCTTTCAGTGGTCTCCCGGTTGATGAGAATATCCTGCACCCTGCGTCCATCGTCAAGCACAGCCTTGATGCGCAGATCATAAGTCCCATCAACCTTGCCATGTTCACTGCATACGCCTTTGGCCAGCGATCTCTTGCAGACCGGACAGCGTTTGATGAGGCCTGATCCCTTTTGCACATCTACCAGGGCACCTGAGAACTCCGCAGCCACTGAGCCAATCTCTATATCAACATCAAGTGGCTCTATCTGGCTGGTGCGGTTCAGCTTCACCGAGTAGCGGCCCTGAAACTCGTCTGTGACCACGTTCTTGAGCCGATAGCTTTTGCCCTCTTCGAGGTCAGGCAGCTCAGATTTGACCCATTTGACAAACTTTATGGTGCCTGTCTCGTCTCCGACAAGCCCAGACTGGGATATTGACTCGCTGTTCGTCTCCCATAGCTGCGCCACCTTAACTGTCAGGTCAACCCAGCGTCCTGCCTCATTGATCTCCACAACTTTGGCAGGCTCTGCGGCTTTGCTGACAGGCCTGGCCTCAACCTCAACATCCAGAGGCTCAACCTGGCTCGTGCGATTCAGCTTCACCGAATAGCGGCCCTGAAACTCGTCTGTGACTACCCTTTTCAGGAGATAGCTTTTGCCAAGCTCCAAATTGGCAAGCTCGCTTTTGGCCCATTTCACGAACTTCATTGAGCCCGTGCTGTCTCCCACCAGTCCCGTCTGGGAAATGGCTTCAGACGCAGGCTCCCAGAGATCCAGAACCCTGACCTCCAGATCCACCCACCGTCCAGCCTCCTTGATGTCAGCAACCCTGACCTTCTCTGAGCTGGCCCGGGCCTGTGGCATGACGCCATGCTCCTTTAAGAAATAATTCAAAACCGATCTTCGCGCCTCGCCTTCGGGTACGCGAAATTCGCTGATAAGCTTCCTTAGGCGGGACTCAATGTCTTCATCATCAACAGTGATCTTCTGATCCCTGAGACGGGCCTGTATCTGATCAACAAGTTCTTTCATACATCACGCCCCCTGAGTTTTATTGAGAGGT
Organism: Methanothrix sp.; assembly: GCA_035402785.1. Lineage (GTDB taxonomy): Archaea > Halobacteriota > Methanosarcinia > Methanotrichales > Methanotrichaceae > Methanothrix. The sequence goes on from DAONDW010000003.1 coordinate 9,739, forward strand.
AATAGTAACAGCGCCTCTGAAGTATTTAAACTGATTCTGTGCGGGGCGAAAGTGATCAGATCAGTTCGTCTGAATATCCAGAAGCCTGATACGATACGTGATTTTATATTTGATATTCACTATTTGATATTCATTTTCTATATTCAATATTTGTAATAGATACTCAATATTTGATAATAAATATTCGATATTTGATATTTGATTGCTTATTCCGGATTGCAGTGATCCGAATGGCTCTGCCTGTCGGTGGGCTCTCAGCGCTTTACTTCGGCATAATACCGACAGCTTTTTTGCCCTGCCGGACATCCCTAAATAATGATGATGAGGATCAATCATGGCAGATGACGATCAGGCTGTTTTGGAGCACTTTGTGCCTTTCTGCCCCAAATGCGGCAACGAATGCGAGCAAAAAGAATTGAGGCGAGCACTGGATACAGATAACTGGAAGAAGATAGTAATTGAGACTATCTATTATTGCAAGAAATGCGATAACTACTGGAGCGACGGCCTGGTGGAAAAGGGCTACAAATAAAATATGATTTATTTATATTACAGCGACAGGTTCCAGACATACAACTTCGGCCCAGAGCATCCCTTCAATCCGACACGTCTGACGCTTGCATACAAGCTCATGGATGAGGAGGGCCTTCTCGATGGTCTCGCGAGCAGAATCGAGCCACAGCCAGCTTCTGAAGCTGATCTGGAAAGAGTGCATTTCAAGGAGTACATCGCCTCGGTACGCGCGGAAGAGCCTGACCTGGCCTTTGGCCTGGGCAGCGACGACACGCCAGTCTTTCCAGGCATTTATGATGCATCTCGACTTCTGGCAGGCGGCAGCGTCGATGCCGCCAGGCGCATCGTGTCAGAGGGCAAAATGGCCTTCAACCTGGGCGGCGGATTGCACCACGCCATGCCCTCCAATGCATCCGGCTTTTGCGTCTTCGATGACCCGGCCCTGGCCATATCAGTTCTCAAAGAGAAGTTCGAAAGAGTTCTCTATATCGATATCGATGGTCACCACGGAGATGGCGTGCAGCAGATCTTTTACGAGGACCCGGATGTGCTGACCATATCTCTGCACGAGTCAGGGCTATACCTCTTTCCGGGCACCGGCTTCATAGACGAGATAGGTGCGGGTCTCGGCATCGGCTATTCCATCAACGTGCCAATGCCAATGTACGCAGGAGACGGGGAATACATTCATGCCTTTGAGGAGATTGTGCCCGCGCTCTTTGAGTGGTTCCAGCCACAGGCAGTGGTTGCTCAACTTGGCGTTGACACCCACTATTCCGATCCTCTCACGACCCTAAACATGACCCTTTCCGGCTACATCTATCTGGTGCAGCGCATCATCGATCTGACGAAAAAATATGCGGACGGAAGGCTTCTGGCCCTTGGAGGTGGCGGCTACAACATGGAGGTTGTGCCAGTTGCATGGTCAAGCGTGCTGCATCTGATGGCAGGCGAAAAGCCGCCAGAGTTTCTGCCGCCTTACTGGGTGGAGCTCTTCATGAATGTGGTTGGCCGCGAGCCCCTCACCCTGCCAGACATTGATATCAAGGTCGGAGAGCAGACCAAAAAGCGGATCACTGCAGAGCTGGATCAAACCCTGTCAGGGCTGAAAGAAAAGGTAAACGGGATCTACAGAGTATTTTAGGATTTGGCTCCTCTGGCGATACGCGCCTGATGCACGCATATCAGATCCTCCCAATATGCGGAAAAAATACATTGTCCTCATGCATGGGCGACGCCATCGCTGAAAGAAGGCAACGATCGCAGACGCCTGCTGAATTGATTGTAAAGTGAAAGGTCGAACCCCTTCCCTCCTGGCTCTCAGCCCATATCTCTCCGCCCATGAGCTCCACCAGCTTCCTGCTGGTTGCAAGTCCCAGGCCAATCCCATGATGCCTGCGCGTCAGAGAATCATCCACCTGGCTGAAGGACTTGAAAAGGCAATCCCTGCGGTCCAAGGGAATGCCGATGCCCGTATCCCTTACCGAGAAATGTATCAGGCCGTCACCATCAGCCGAGACATGAATTGCCACCTCGCCAACTTCTGTGAACTTGATTGCGTTTTCAAGCAAATTCTTGAGTATTTGCTCAAGGCGCCTGCGGTCTCCTGTAACTGCTGCCGGAATGCTCTCATCTATGCTGCAGGACAGAATCAAGCCCTTGGCAGATGCAACATGGGAAAATATTCTTAAAACGGATTTTATGCAGTCTTTGAGGTCAAATGGCAGTGATTCAAGCGCTGCATTTCCAGATTCGATCCAGGAAAAGTCGAGAATATTTTCGACCTTTGTCAACATCTCTTCGCCACTGCTTCGTATGAGGTCTATCAGATCCCTCTGTTCCGGATTGAGGCTTTCCTCCAATTGCAGAAGACTGGAGATGCCGATGATTGCATTTAGAGGGGTTCTAAACTCGTGATTCATTTTGTCCATGAACAGAGATTTAGCATCTCTTGATCCAGCCAATGACATTGATAAACCGTCATTTCGCTTTTCATACATAGCCGAAGCTAACCCAGCCATACCATTCATCCTACCAAAACCCCCACACACAGGATTTGCCAAAGGGCAATTTTATACTATTTTAGTATTATATTTTATGATTGATCTCCTTTATATAGGCCCACGGATATAACCAATTACGACATTCAACGAATAAATACATTGCGATTGACCGGCACAGATGATGGAATCTGCTGGAAAAGGGAAAATTCGTTCGGGATATGTCGAACTCAATTAAAAATATCTCTCAAAAGATAAAATGTGTTCTTTAATCGTTGCTCTTCGAGCCCATCAGGTCCCGATCTTCACCGGCTCGACGATTGAGCGCAGAGTGGCTATGGCAGAGAGTGCCGCAAGATAGCTGGTCTTGGGATTCTTTGGCGACGGCACGTTTTCAACCTTCGTAGAGATGCTGCCGAAGCTGCCTTCCACCAGGATCTCATGACGGTTTACATGAATGTCCGGGTCTGCAACCACATTCACCTGCACATCGCACTCGCCAGCAGCGAGATAGAGCGTGGCTGCTACATTGACATTGGCGGGAAATGCTTTGACAGCCTCAAGCGCGCTTCCTGAGAAGATCAATGTGGGCCCTGCGAGGGCATCCAGATCGATCTTGTTTGCAGCTATGTAGGGCGCTCCAATAAGCCCTCTGGGATTCTTGGTGGTTGTGAGCGTAATACTTCGAATGGTGCCAATGCTTGCAGATTTCAGCCCGTCAAGGCCCGCAATTGCCCCTGAAGGCAGATAGACCATGCTGCCATTCTCTTTTGCCAGGCCCTTGATCTCTGAGAAAAGCCTGCCATCAGCCAGAGCGCCCACGCTCATGATCATCAGCCTCTTTCCCTTCGTAAGTGCAGCCCTTGCAACCGCTGCAACTGCTTTCTGGCTTGCAGCCTCGATCACCAGATCGGATAGGCTCACAAGCTCCTCCAGCTTCGCCTTTTTAGGCTTATGCTCCAGACTGTCGATCAGCGCCGCAGCAGTGGCTGAATTATGATCGCATACGGCAACTAAACTGGCATCTATGACTCCGTGGTCCACAGCTCTTGCAATCTCGGCCCCAATGGCGCCGCACCCAACAAGCCCGATCTTGATAGGCATCGCAGGCTATAAATCAATTGGACATCAAAACCTTTGCGGTATGCTAACCTCAGAGCTGGAGAGATTCGTGGCCGAGGATCTCGGCGAATGGGATGACTCTAGCAGCCTCATTCCTGACACAGATGCAATAGCAGTCATCATAGCTAAAGAGGACTGCATAGTCTCTGGACTGCAGGAAGCAGGCGAGATCTTTGCCTACTTCGGTCTGAAGGCCACACCACTTTACGATGACGGCGAATTCGTGCCATCCAACAGCCAGGTGTTCTCCATTCAGGGAAGCGCCAGATCCATATTGCAGGCCGAGAGGCTGGCCCTGAACTTTCTGGCCCGCATGAGCGGCATTTCCACTGCAACCAGAAACTGCGTTCTCTCAGCTTGCCGACAGGTTCGCATCGCCGCCACAAGAAAGACCACGCCCGGCTTTCGAGCTTTTGAGAAGAAAGCGGTATTCCTTGGAGGAGGCGACACCCATCGTTTCAATCTGTCTGACGCCGTGCTCATCAAGGATAACCACATTAAAATCCTGGGCCTGGAGGAATGTCTTTTGCGGGCCAGGAAAATGTCCAGCTTCACCAAAAAAATAGAGGTGGAGATAGAAAACCTGGATGACCTGATAAAAGCTGCGCGATGCGGCGCAGATATCATAATGTTCGACAACATGCCTCCTGAGACGATCGCCCGTGGCGTGGAGATTATGAAGGAGATGGGCCTGCGCGATCGCGTGATTTTGGAGGCATCTGGAGGCATCCGGCCAGACGATATCGCGGAATACGCCAAAAGCGGCGTGGATGTCATATCTCTAGGAGCCCTGACAAGAAATGCCAGATGGATAGACTTAAGCCTTGAGATCATCACAGGAATAGAGCAAAATTCAAATCAATAAAAGGAAATAGCCTGCCAGAAAGGGAAGATGATGCACGGAGATGATATTTTCGGGAAGTGGCGTCTATTCTATCCGTCAGGCCTGTTCAGCCTGATCATCGTCGTTTTTCTCATAGCGTCTGCCTGTACAGCCAAATCCGACAGCGATGACGATGGAGGCGTCTCATTTAAGGATTTCACCCTGAATATTGGAGATCGCATCGATCTCAGCAACTACCGGATGGAACTGATAGAGATTCAGTCGATAAGAGACGGACTGGTGGTGATGAGAGTATCCAGTTCAGGCGGCTCGCTCGACGAACAGAGGGCGTTTCTGCTCAACAGCGCCAATAACTTCGACGGAGGCGCTGAGAAGATGGGCATCACAATCACAGTGACCGACATCCTGGATGAGAATTCGGCCATAGTGAGGGTCGAATATAATCAGGAACTTGGAACTCCCAGAAAGCGAACCTCTGAGAGGGCGGTTGTCGCTCCTGAGAAGCCTGAATTGTCAGTGCAAAAGACATTTGACAGAAACCAGATGAATGTGGGCGACGAGGTAAAGGCCACAATTACCGTCAAGAATACCGGCACCGGCCAGGCACTTAACATAAACGTGCAGGATGTACCGCCTCTTTCTGAGTTTTCATATGTGGCTGGCTATCCTCCAAAGATCAAGGAGACCCTGGACCCGGACGAGTCTGATTCAGCAGTCTATGTCATGGATGCCGTGAAGGAGGGCTCCGTTCGAGTGCCAGCAGTGACTGTCACATACACCGACAACAAGAGAAATTCCAAATCAAACAGCTCTGAGCCGTTCGATGTCATCATAAACCCAAAGAGCAAGGCCATTCTGGCCATAAAGATGGATAAAATCGCACCCATAGCACTGGATGGAGAAGGACTCTTGAACATCAGCATCTCCAATTCAGGAACTGCATCCGCAACCAGAATCGAAGCCACCGGATACATCAGTCCATCTGATGATGGCCTGCTGGCTGAAGACCTGGACAAAAGCTTCTTTGAAATAGCACCTGGCGAAGAGGTCAGCTACACAAGCCGTCTATCTGGAAACAAGCCTGGCGAATACGATATCGACCTCAAAGTCAGCTATGACGAAGGCAGCGGGTCCGTGATCAAAGAAGCAACAATCCCGGCAAGAGTCCTGGAACGAGAGTATAAATATCAATATTTACTACTTATAATCCCATTTGCCATCATCTTTGCCTGGGTCTACAGGCGGTACAAAGAGTATAAATATTAACGGAGTGACGTAATTTGTTGGGATGCTCAATCATCTCCATATCTATTATCAATATGCGCCAGCACATGAAATACAATAAAGAGGTTTGATATCGTGCTAAATGTCCTCATCCTCGGCGTAGGCCAGTGCGGCAATCGAGTTCTTGATTCGATAAACAAGGAGGCTTTTGGAGGCAACAGTGCCTCAAAGCTCGCCAAGTACTATCTGCGGCCCAAATTCCCCAGTCGAGTGGAAACACTGGCAATCAATACCGCTGTAAATGATCTCAAGGAGCTGCGCTTTACAACCGCCAAAGACAGGCTGCATGTACCAAATCTGCATGGCGTAGGTGCCAATCGGAACATAGGCAAAAAGGCATTTATGGACAACCGCGACATGATCATGGGCGAGATCGAGAAGAGGGGCGACTTTGATATCGCCTTCGTGATCACGTCCACTTCAGGCGGCACAGGCTCATCGTTCACACCCCTGCTCATAAACGAATTGAAGAGACAGTACAGAAATATAGCAGTCATCACAGTCGCCGTTTTGCCCTTCAGGGAAGAGGGTTCCATCTACATGCAAAATGCCGCTTTCTGCATGAGGGAGCTCATGGAGATCGAAGCTGAAGGCATAATCCTGGCAGACAATCAATACATGAAGAGGTTCAGCGGCGATATCGCCTCGGCCTACGATAAGATCAATGGCATGATTGCGCAGCGGCTCTTATTCCTGATAGAATCTCTGGATTCAGAGATGCTCTCAGTAACTGATCTGGGCGACTTCAAGACTGTGATGAATGGGGGACTTCGCATTGGAACCATGGGATATTATCAGGCCGACGGCAAGGGCATATCCATCAGGGACGCCATTGAAAGCAGCTTGAAGCCCGCCAATTTGCTCTATCCTGCCAATGTCACAGATGATGCAGCCCGCGCCATGATCATCATTCAGGGCTCACGAGAGCATCTGGATGTCGATGAGATCACTAAAGAGATAGAGCGGCTCTCATCATGTGCCGGGCATGTCTTCAAGGGAATTGTGGTCAAGAAAGGACGGCCCAAGGTGCTGTCCGTATTCACCATGGCCAGCGCCCCGGAGCTTGAGGCCATTTACGCCCAGGCTGCACAGGCCATGCAGGACGAAAAAGAGAGAAGGACGAGGGCTCGAAAACAGCTTGATGACGCTTTTGCCCATATTGAGGATCTGGAAGAGATCTACTAAAGAAAAATTGGCAAGCTCTGGAAATCGGCCTGCAGATCTGTAAAAATCGTTTTCAGGAATTTCAGGTGCTTATCTGATCTGCGCCGAATCCCTTCTTCACCAAGATATCTTTGATCCTTTGAATATGGTTGCCCTGCAGCTCGATGAGGCTGTCTTTCACAGTGCCGCCACAGGCGAGCTTGGATTTGAGATGCGTGCAAAGCTCCTGAAGATCGATCTCGTGAGGATCGATGCCCTGGATGACTGTCACCTCTTTTCCATACCTTCGCTTCTGTACTTTCACTGCTATCCTCTGCTGCTCCTTGGCAACCTCCTCGCAGATGCATAGCTCCTTGGGAAGGCCGCAGACGGTACACATTTGAGAACTCATTTGGTGGCAGTTACCTCCGCAATATACTATCATTAAAGCTGATTATGCTATTAAAATCTGATGGTGTGGCCCCAGGAATGTCCGGCCCTAGGATTTCAATCGCCCTTTTCGCCTCATCTCATCCACCTTTCGATACAGGATCTCAGCTAAAAATATGAGCAGAGATGCTGCCAAAAAGATGTCTCTTCGGGAGAGCCGCTCCTGCACAGTCCTCTCGCTGACTCTCTCGGCCTCTGCCACAAGGCTCCTCCTGGCCTCGGCCTCGGAGAAGATCTTTCCTCCGCCAGCCATGATCAACCGGCTAAGATCCGGATTGACGCCCACATCTCTGTACTCCAGAGGATAATTGACTGCCAGGCCATAGCTTCCGATGTAGTAAATGCCTGAGCCATTTGGAGTGAATGTGGCAGTGTACCGGTTGTCTCCGATCTTCTCCACCTCTGCGCCAGGAAGAACCGGGCGGGCATTGCTGCTGATTGTGACTGTCATTGGCGTGCCAAGCCATCCGTCATCCGCCTCGACCAGGTCATCCTGAGGCCTGGGGTCGCCTATCGCCCAGTTGACTGTGGATGAGATGACCTCGGAGGCATCCTTCTCATAAAGCGAACCCGCCCAGGCCTGGCCGTCATCGACTGTCAGAGCCGCGACCCTGCCGAGGCCATAGCGCCAAACAGTCAGCACAGGTTTGCCATCGGCCAAAGCCACCAGACGCTGTGCTCCTGCTTTTGGCGTGACATCATTAAAGCCGGTGACTGTGGCATTGAAGCCCAGATCGGCTGTGATATAGTGGTCCTTATTTACGACTGAGGCCACAAACCCTTTATTGCTCTCTTCAGGCGGGACGCTCTCCTCTGACGGCTCCTGCAATGTGGTGGTCAGGGAATCCGGATAGACGAATTCCGAATAATCCGACCCTGTCTGCTCAGCCATATAGGCGAATTTGCCGCTCATTCCCGAGAAAGCCTGCACCTGAATCAGGCGCGTGCGGACATTCATCTGGCGGAGAAGATCTATGGATCTATCCACCACATCGGGATAGTTGTAGAGATTGCCGTCAGACATCACCACCAGCTCGCCTTCTCCGCCGCTGGAATTGATCATGTCGCGCGCAAGCTGCAGGCCGTTATCCAGATGGCTGTTCTCGGTTCCTGTGGGCGAGAGCGACATGATCCTCTCATTGAGGATATCCTTTGCCCTGGACATGGGAACAGGATCGAGCACATCGTATGCCTTGGTGCCGAAAACCACCAGGCCCACCTTGTAGTCCTGGAAATGGGGGCTCTTGAGAAGCTCAAGGGCAAGCGCCTTTTCATAGTCGAGAAGCGATGGCCCGTCCCGTGTTCGAACTGTGAGCAGGGAGAGAGATATGTCCAGCACGAAGACTATGGTCTTTCCGCCTTCGAAGACGCTGGGCACCGAATTCACAGGCAGGAATTTCTCAAGGCGCGAATTGCGATAGCCTCCCATCTCGAAGGCCTCCTCGCCGCCGACAACCACCAGGCCGCCTCCTTCGCGCACATAGTCTCCGAGGGAATCGAGATTTGAGCTGTATGGGATATCATCGAGGACCACGGTCTTGTATGGCTTCAAATCGGAAGGAAGCTCTGGTACGAGGCTCAGCTTGTAAAGGTCGTTGAGGTTCACTGCAAGCGGAGAGTTGCTGGCTGATACGAGCAGAACCTCTGGCTTTGGCACGACATAGACCGCCTTCTGATATTGGTCGTTTATGTGATTTGAGTCTGAGGCTATTTCAGCTCTGAGAATATGGTTTCCGGTCTCAAGGAATGAGTGAGATATCTTGATGGAGGTGCTCGAATTTGTCTGTACTGTGCCGCTATAGATCAACTGATCGTCTGCATAAACCGATAGAGGCCCCTCATAACTTCTCGCCGAGCGCACCACTGCCTTGAAAGGATAGTCTCCGGCCAGAACTGCTGTGTTGGTGCCTGAAATCTCGATGCTGGCGTCGTCCTTCACCGGTGAGAGAGAAATGGCAAATGTGGTTGCATTGGATGCTCGCGCAAGAGCAATGGCATCGGCCAGAGGGCGACCGCTATTGCTGTATCCGTCTGATATCAGGAGAAGGGAGCTTCCTGAAAGCGCATACTGCATGATCCTGTCGCCAAGAGGCGTCGTGTCTCCCGAAAAACTTCGCACAGGAGCGTCTGTCCATTCCTTCACACGCTCCGCGACATCCGGGTCAAAGATGCCCATCGATCCGGTTTTATCATCGAGGATTGTGATGCTCGGCTTATCCGAGCGGATGGTGTGCGTCTGGACGAAATAGGGATTGGCTGCAGCGACTATGATCAGACAGAAGGCAAGAAGCCTTGTGGCTGCATAAAGCCTGCTCCTGGACCTTATCTTGATGATGATTGCGCCAAGCACCAGAAGCGCGGGTATGGCCCAGAGAAGCTCTGGCGTGGCGAAATAAAGATCCAAAATCATGTCTCCCTCCTGTAGCGCATGACTGCAAGCTCCAGTAGCATGGCCAAAGCTGCAAGGGCTATCACCCAGTTGGAGATGTCCTGATCAACTGTTGTCTCGTGGCTCACTGCCTCGAAATTGCCAGCATCAACGCCACCGCTTCTCAGAAGCGAGGACTCCTGGGGATTGTACATGTTGGCTGCAACAGACAGGCCCTGGAAGCGATAGATTCCTGCCTGGTCCAGGAGAAGGCTGCTGGCTGTAAGAGATCCTGATGGAGTCTGCACCTCAACAGAGCCGCCCAGGGGAATTATCTCGCCTGTTTTTCTGTTGGACTCCTTGATATCTGGAACATCGGTGATCCAGTTGACCATCTGATACCAGAAGATTGGATACTCCGGACGGAAATAGAAATCCGAATCCATTTCGAGGCCGCTGTAGACCACAAGCCCCCGTCCAAGACGCCAGTAGGAGAGGACCGGCACACCATTTGCCTCGACCATTGTCGTGGAGCCCTTTCTGGAAGTGGCTTTAGGGAACTTGAAGAGTCCGATCTCATCGAAATGCAGGCCCTGAGCGAAGCCCTCATTTCTGACCCACAGGCTCGCAGGGCCGGCCTCCTCTCCAGCGACCTTGACTGGCAAATACTCAGGGCTTTGTGATCCGGACGCAGCGACGAATATCAAGCGCCCTCCGTCCAGGTAGCGATTGATCTTGCCATCTGTTGAGGCATTTGCTGCCACGACCACGAGGTCCGCGTCTTCAAGGCTAAAGTTCACCAGTTGCACATTTGGCAGAGACTTGAGGGCAGACAGGGCCGACCCTTCATCGCCAAGATACAGGACTCTTTTCTTTCCGATGTCCGGGACATAAACATAGGCATGATTATCCCAGGATACTGCATCATCTATGTCCAGGGAGATTTCGTTGACTCCCGGATAGGCTGTGAATGAGAGATAGTAGTCATCGCCGCGGCCCAGGGAGATTGTGCGGCCCATAGCGCCTCCGGGTCCATTGATTGTGAGCGGAATGGATCTTTCTGCCCCATAGTTATGCACCTGGACTGTATAATTGACATATCCAGCCCCAGGTACAGACCAGGCCTCCACCAGCGCAGCATTATCTCCGCCCTGATACGAATCTGCAAAGACTATGCTCACACGTCCATCAGACTGCAGAGCCTTTCTGGTAGAATCCGGGTCGTCCCCTGTCCAGCTTATAAAATCTGAGACGACAAGTATGTGCCCGCCTTCCCCGGCCAGAAGGCTTGCTGCCTGCGTCATGCCGCTGGCGAGGTCAGCCGAGACTGCCTTAGGACTGGCCTGCTTCAGGGCGTCTTTGGCCTCATCTGCACTGCCCTCTTGCAGCAGAACCTCCGGAACGCTTCCTGCCAGGACTATGCTCACCCTCTGGTACTGGACAAGGTAAGGCTCTATCATCTGAATCGCCCTTGAAAAGCTTGCCTGCATGCTCGCAGAGCTGTCAAGGACCACAACCAGGTGGCTGCTGGCAATTGCCTCCTCGGTGGTGTAAGGGCCCGCGGCTGCAACTGAGAGTGAGCAGAGGACCAAAAGCTGCACCCAGAAAAGAGGGTCGTTTATGAGGCGGCTCAGGACTGCTGAACGCTCGGCTTCGCCTTCTCGCAAAAATTGTGTGGCTGAGAAGCGGATCTCCTTCGGCCTGGGCCTGATGAGGTATATGATTATCAGGGGAATTATCGAGAGAAGCCCCAGAAGGGCTATTGGATTCCTGAAAGGCATCGGAATAGCTCTTTGATCCAGGAACTATGATAAGGTTTGCGCAGGTCATAAATAGAATTGGGGCGTGAAGATCTTTCAGGTATTTCCCGAATTGAGGTTTTCGTTATGGTCGGCGCCATGGAGATCTATATGCTTTTGCCAAAGACAAACTGCAAGAAATGCGGGCTTCCCACCTGCATGGCCTTTGCAGTCGGTCTGCTTGGAAGGGAGAAGAAGATAGATGAGTGCACTCCCATCATCGAGGAAAAGAAATACGAGGCGAAGCTCAAGAAGCTGAGAGAGGTGATGGCTCCACTTGAAAACGCCTCGGAGACTGGCCTGATCATACATCCGGAGAAGTGTTTTGGCTGCGGCAACTGCGTTGTAGCCTGTCCAGTTAATGTGGCTGCGGATCCGACTCGCTGCGGAATTGGGCTCGGACCGCAAAGCGAGAAGGTGATACTGAAGGTGGAGGACGGCGTCGTCGTGTGCAACAACCTCAAGGAATGCAGGCGTTTCGGGCCGAACAAAACCATGTGCAATGCCTGCATGGTCACCTGTCCGAGCAAGGCCATAGAGTTCGTGTGAGGAAAAAGGAAGGTGAAAAAAATGGCGACATGCACAGGATGCTCGCTTCTCTGCGAGGACATTGAGGCGGCTGTAAAGGATGGGGCAATGG
>DAONDW010000003.1:22001-24159 GCA_035402785.1 Methanothrix sp.
TGCAGACACCACAATATTCTGGGGGTCTGATCCATCCAACAGCCATCCGCGGCATCTCTCCCGGTTCTCCTATTATCCGCGCGGAGAAAAGAGGCAGAGGAGCTACGAGGAGGAGAGGACCTGCATGGTGGTCGATGTGAGAAAGTCATCGACAGCGCATATGTGCAGCAACTATGACTTCCGTGTGGCACCTGGTGGCGACGAGCAGTTCATTCAGGCAATCCTCTCGGTATTGGACGGAAAGATACCGAAAGTAGGCGACAAGAAGAAGATGATTGAGCTTGCAAGCCTGCTCAAAAAAACCGAGTGGGGAGCTGTATTTCCGGGCGCAGGAATGCTCGCATCCCTTGGAGACAGGATGGACGCATTTGAGGGCCTGATTGCAAAACTGAATGAGGTCACCACATTTCGGGCGATTCCGATGGTCGAGCAATACAATGCGCGCGGCTTTTACGAGCTATTGAGGGAAAAGACGGGCTTCGTCAATTGCGTATCCTTCGAGGGAGGGGCTGCAGCACATGGGCCTGAGAACAGCGTGGCTGCGGCTGGTGCATCCGGCAGGTTCGACGCGGCTCTTGTCATCGGATCGGATCCGCTCTCATCTCTGCCTTTTGGCACTGCCAGGGCTCTCGCGCAAATCCCGATGATTGCCATAGATCCGCATCGCTCTCTGACGACGGATGCTTCGAAGGTGGTCATACCTTCGGCATTGTCCGGGCTTGAGGCTGGTGGAACGGCTGTGCGCATGGATGGTGTGAAGGTCAGGTTTGAGCCCATAATCGAGTCGAAGCTGCCGACTGACGAGCAGATCCTGACAAGAATAATGGAGGCGATATAAATGGCAGCAGAGGTTGAGGTGACCATTGTCACAATGCAGGACATCTTTCAGGATGAGGCCCGGAAAAAGAGCCTCTATTCAGATGACTATCAAAAGTACAGCGCTCAGATCGTTCTGGATAAGCAGGACATGGCTCTTCTGAAGGCCAAAGACGGAGAGAGGCTTCTTGTGAAAAACGATGTTGGAAGCGTGGTAGTCTCTGCGAAGGCGTCGGAGGATGAGGCTCATCCGGGAATCGCTTTCATGATCAAAAGCCCCTGGTCCAATCAACTGGCGGGGAACCCGGTTCCGGTCGCGGCCTCAGCCGGAGAAGGCAAAAATGCCAGCATCAGAGCCACTGTGACAATGGCAGGGCTGAATGCCAGCATCACCACAATAACCGAACTCTTTTCAAGGATGAAGGGCTGATGGGGGAGGCCATGCATCTCATATCCATTTCTGATCTGTCAAAGGAAGACATTCTGCGTCTTTTAGACAGCGCAGAGGCCTTCCGTGTGAAAAGGGGCAGCCACGGCCAGCCACTTCAGGGCAAAAGCCTTGCCATGATATTTGAGAAGCCATCCACGAGGACGCGCGTCTCTTTGGAGGTGGCAGCGGCTGAGCTTGGCGCGCATCCCCTCTATCTCTCTGCAGGAGAGCTGCAGCTTGGACGCGGAGAGACTGTGGCAGACACAGCTCGTGTTCTCTCTCGCTATGTGTCAGGCATTACAGCGCGTGTTTTTTCTCATAATACCGTGGTGCAGCTCGCCACTCATGCGAGCGTGCCTGTAATCAATGCTCTATCCGACTGGGAGCATCCTCTTCAGATTCTGGCTGACCTTCTCACAATGCGGCAGCGTTTCTCAAGGCTCGAGGGTCTGCGCCTCGCGTGGATTGGGGACGGAAACAACGTCTGCAATTCGCTCATTCTCGCTTCGGCGATCCTCGGAATGGAGATCACAGCAGCCTCGCCTCCAGGCTACAGGCCGAAGCCTGAGATATTGGAACAGGCCAAAGAGTTGGGAGGGCGGCCAGTCGTTGTAGTCGAGCCTGCAGAAGCAGCAAAGGGAGCAGATGTGCTGGTCACAGACACCTGGGTTTCCATGGGTGACGAGGGAGAGGAGGCCGAGAGGCTGCGGGTGTTTGGCAGGTATCAGGTGAACTCTGAACTTTTGCGCCTTGCTGCACCTGAGGCTATTGCATTGCACTGTCTGCCAGCGCACCGCGGGCAGGAGATCACAGACGAGGTCATGGACGGGCCGAAGTCTGCGGTTTTCGATGAGGCTGAAAACAGGCTTCACACCAGCAAGGCTGTCATGGCCTGGCTGATGGGACAGAGAT
>DAONDW010000004.1:0-10538 GCA_035402785.1 Methanothrix sp.
CAAGGCTATCCAGGTAGTCATCGACCTGTTTTTTTGCTGTGGCCTCTCCGATATAGCGGGCCAGCGTCTCTTCCAGCGTATCTACTGTGCCCTGAGGCCTCGCCTCGGTCTTCTGGCCAGCAAGATTTTGGCCTGCAAGATCTGTCTTATTTTCGTGATAGGCGTCCACGAAACAGAGGGCGGATTTTTCCTCGTCAGAACCTGGCTTACTGACCAGTGAGACCAGAACGTAAAGGCTGCAATTGATGAGGAGAGTCCAGAATACCGAATTTGTCCAGATGTCCAGGTCCAGGCCAAAAAGATTGGTGGGCATGAGCTCTTTTATGCCAAAAGGTCCTCTTTCGACTATCTCGCCAAGCCACGCATGTCCCTGGGCCACAGTGGGAATGAGGGCTGTATAGGCCCAGAGCAGAAATCCCGATGCAAGACCTGCCATGGCACCCTTTCTATTACCCCTCTTCCAGTACAGGCCACCCAGAGCCGCAGGAGCAAGCTGGCTTGCAGCCAGGAAGGAGACAATGCCGATGTCTGCCAGGGTCTGATAGGCCACAGCGCGTGAGAACAAGTATCCGAGAAATACGACAAGCAGTATGTTCAGCCTTCTGGTATTGAGAATCGTCTTTGCTATATTTCGCTCTTTATTTATATGGTTTACAATATATGGCATCTCCAGGTCGTTGAGCAGCATTGTGCCCACTGCCACGGATTCCACCAGAATCATTGCAGTGGCTGCAGATGTCCCTCCTATGAAAATGAAGAGGGCGAGCCAGTCCTGGCTCATGGAGCGAGGTATTGTTATTATGAATGCATCTTCTATGCCGCCGACATGGAGGACCAGCCCACCCCAGGCGATTGCCGGGACAAATATATTTATCAGAAAGAGGTATAGCGGAAAGAGCCACATGGCCTTTTTTAGATGCTTCTCGTCAGAATTTTCCACAACCATGACATGGAACTGTCTGGGCAGGAATAATATGGCAAAAAATGAGATAAGCATCAATGAAAGCCAGAGCGTCGGATCCACATCCATGAGGGAACCATATTCCGGGCTTTTGGCGACCAGCTCTCCCATCCGGCTCATGATATCCCCATATCCTGAAAAGACGCCGTAGGTCACATAAAATCCCACAAAGAGGAAGGCAACGATCTTGACGAGTGATTCGAAGGCCACCACAGCCATCAATCCATCATGTCGCTCCATGGGGTCGAGGTGGCGGGCCCCAAACATGGCTGCAAAAGCACCCAAAAGCGCAGCCACAACCAGTTTGCTCTCAACATTGACGCCAAAGAACATGATCTCCGAGCCGCTCAATGCACTCAATGATGTGGATATGGCAATGAGCTGCAATGCCACATAAGGGGTCACCATGATCATGCACAGAATCGCTATAACAGCACCTATCGCATAGCTCCTTCCATAACGAAAGCTGATGAAATCGCTGATAGAGGTGAGCCTGTTCTCCTTTGAGACTCGAATCATCTTTCTGATGACGATCCAGCCAATTGTCATGGCCATGATGGGCCCCAGATAAATGGGCAGAAATTCCAGGCCCTGAGTTGCCGCCTTTCCAATTGAGCCGTAAAATGTCCAGGCGGAAACATAGACGCACAGAGAGAGTGCATAGACATAGGGATTGGCTACAATGCTCTTTCCCATGCGTTTTTTCTGATCCGCAAACCTTGCAATGAAAAAGAGCAGCAGAAGGTAGAGGATCATGACTGCCAGTGCGAGGTGCGGCCCGATCATTCTTCACACCTCCTATCGAAGAGATACAGGAGCAGGATAAAAAAAAGCCAGATGGCTGCGATGTAGAGAAGAATGGCAGGCATGCCCTTCCAGAAGAGGCCCTCTGCCAGGGTGATCAGAGGCCAGTTGAACAGCATCCACCCTGCTGCGAAGGTGAATATCCAGAATTCCTTCTGGCCCAAAAGATCTCTAAAGGATAGCGCCATGATCCAAATCCCGATCGATAGTAAACACTTAACTCTTGTATTGCTATTTATCTTATTTGCCTTTATCTTGGAGTTCCAGCTTCCAGACGTCTTTTATATAAGGAATTCATTGTCGCATCCGTGAGATGACTTGATCCTTAGAACTCATTATTCAGGCGATATTAGCGCGGAAATGGATGGCAAAGAGGTTACTTTAGCCGGATTTGCCCATGAGACGCGCGACCTTGGGGGCATAGCCTTCCTGGTTTTACGTGACCGAAAAGGTCTGGCCCAGATAACTCTCGTCAAGAAACTTCTCGGAAAAGAGGCATTCAAGATGGCCCGCACCATAAGCCGGGAGAGCGTGGTAATGGTCAGGGGCAACGTAAAGGCTGAGCCGAAAGCCCCTCGCGGATATGAGATACTCCCTACTGAGGTCCAGGTATTGAATGCTGCCCAGGTTCCTTTGCCCCTTGACCCCACTGAAAAGGTGGAGTGCGAGCTTGATACAAGGCTTGACGCCAGGTTCATGGACATTCGCAGGCCCTGTGTCCTCGCTGCCTTCGAGATTGAAAGTGCTGTTTTGCAGAGCCTGAGGAGCTTCTTTTGCCTAAACGATGCAACCGAGGTATTCACTCCAAAGATAGTGGCTGCTGCAACTGAAGGCGGAACGGATCTCTTTCCTATCAGCTACTTCGAAAAGGAGGCATTCCTCAATCAGAGTCCGCAGCTCTACAAGCAGATGCTCATGGGCGCAGGGATGGACAGGGTATTTGAAATAGGCCCGATCTTCCGGGCTGAGGAGCATGACACCCGCCGCCATCTCAATGAGGCCATATCCATCGATCTGGAGATGAGCTTTGCAGATGACAAGAAGGTCATGGAGGTTTTGGAAGAGGCCGTTTCCGGAGCATACAGATATGTGTCTGAGAACTGCCGCCGCCAGCTTGATGTTCTGGGTCTCGATCTGCAGGTTCCAAAGCTTCCATTCAGGAGGATAACATACACCCAGGCCCTTGAGCTGGCATCTGAAAAGGCCGGAGTCAGTATGCAGTGGGGCGACGATCTGGACACCGAGACAGAGAGGTTCCTGGGAGAGACCATTGGTGAGCATTACTTCCTCACAGACTGGCCCTCTTCAATCAAGCCATACTACACCCTGCCTTATGAGGACCGGCCCGAGGTCTGCAGGGGATTTGACCTCATGCATCCGCGCATGGAGCTGGCGTCCGGAGCGCAGAGGGTACATGACTACAACATGCTTGTGGAGCGTATCAAGGGAAAGGGACTGGACCCGGATGGATTCGAGTTCTACCTGAAGGCCTTCCGCTACGGCATGCCGCCACATGCTGGCTGGGGACTGGGCCTGTCAAGGCTCGTCATGACCATGCTCAACCTGGAGAACATTCGCGACGCAGTAATCTTTCCGCGTGATCGGAGACGGCTGGTGCCGTAATTGCGCAGGGCGCTTCGCCAAGCGTTTTTTTTTTTTTAAATTTTATCTATTTTAATTTCGACCATTTTTATTTTAATTATTTTTATTTTGGATTGCATCCTCAGGTCTTTGGATGATGCAGGTTTTTGTTAGAATGCAGATATTCCTGTTCGTTCTGCAGTGCACTCTGAAGCTCTATTTGGAGATCATCTGTTGCCGAACAAAAAATATAATAATTTTGATGACAGTGATGATGAAGACTGACACGTACATGTCATTGAATCTGAAACATCTCGCAAATCAATTTTTGAAGTAAAAAATATATATTATCAGTTTACATGATCCTATTTGAGATGGTTTTATGATATTGAGTCAATTGTGGGAGAAGGGATCCGTTTTAGCGATATTTGCAGGTCTATTGATGCTGCTGTTAATCCCTTCGTGCATCGGTCAAGCATCCATGCATCAGGCCGATGCAGAGGATTGCACAGACTTTATTGCAGATGCTTCTTCAGAGCAAGCCTCGGAGAATGCCTCTTTTGCTGCGAATTCATTTGTGGAGCCAGTCGGCCAGGGGCTCGTCGAGCCGACGCTCATATCGCCTGAAGACGCTGTCAATACTGGAAAGCCAACTTACACCTGGAATGGAGTGGATGATTGCCTGTATTATTGCCTGATAGTAACAGATGATCAGGATAACGTCATCCTCAAGCAGTGGTACGATGCCTCTGACTTTCCGCCGGCTCCTGAGGAGTGCTCGGTGACGCCACCTCAGGTTCTCGATCCCGGGGACTACAAATGGTGCATAAAATGCTGGAACTGCCTGGAGGACATCACCAGTCAGGAGATGAAATTCACAGTCTGCACATCTAAATCGCTACCTGGGAAGGCCACACTCGTCTCGCCGAAAAATGCCATCGGCAACAAGAACCCGACCTTTATCTGGAATGCAGTGGCTGGATGTACCCGATACTGCCTGAAGGTGGCCAATGTCAATAGCCTGAATGCGCCCGTCTTTCAAGAATGCTATGATGCCTCAGAAGTGCTCTCCGGCAAGGTTTGCTCCGTCACTCCTGTTATCAATTTAAAAGCTGGGAGCTATCGATGGTGGATTCAAACCACCAATTGCAAGGGAGATGGTCCCTGGAGCGATTTCATGGCCTTCCGGTACCTGAAGCAACTGCCTGGCAAGTCAACTCCGATATCACCTAAGGGGCTCATCTCATCATCTCAGCCGACATTCACCTGGACTGCTGCCACCCTGGCTGCAGAATATCGCTTGCAGATAGATAACGATACGGAAAATATAATGGATGAAATGTTTGATGCTGCAGAGGTGACCAGTGGTGTCAAATGCTCGGCCATCTTAACTTCTGCTCTGCCTGATGACGATTCTGTCTATTACTGGCGCATTCAGGCCATCAATAGCGCCGGTGATGGACCCTGGAGCAGCTACCGGTACTTTGAAACTGTCTGTCCAATGAAGCCCGGTGCGAGAAAGAAATAGAAACGACAAACCATCTGAAGATATCTAAAGCAGGCCAGAGACTTGGCCTGCACTGATATTTTCGGAGTTAAGTTTGTACGTTTTCTTTTTGTGCGTCGTATTTATTCCAATTTCTCGATGCCGACCTTTTTTACCTTTGGCTTCCAGATTTTGTCCGGCATCCAGGCAGGCGCTCCAGCAGGCTTGTCCACCTGCACTCTCTCTCCGGTAAATACATGCACTTTTTTTGTGCCGCGCTCACGCAGCTTGATATCTGTGTAGCCACGATTTGCAGCCTTCAGTGCAGCCTGTCTTGGCGATTTGCCTGTAAATACACCTATCTCATTTCCCTGGGCATCCCGCAGGGCGAAATTTCTCATCTCAGCCATAGTGTTCCCTCCGTCATTGATAGAAATATGCCTCTCTGATTCGGTATATTAATTTAATCCAAATGTACCCCAAAATAGTGGGCTGAAGGGCAGAGGCCGTGCTGCAAACGCTTTGAAAAAAATCTGAAAATAATCACCAAAAATTTAATAATAAAATTAAATATTGACAAAGCGCAGGACGCATGTGCCTGCGCATAACCTTTTAAGCCGCTTTGCTTCCATCAGTCACCTGCGCGCATTCAGGCCGGTTCGTCGCCAGGCTTGCCAGCACATAGGCAGCCGTGCCGCAGATTATGCCTATGAAGACCGGGTGGATGAGGGGGTTGCCATAAAAGTTCCAGGCAACAACTGATGCGAAGGAGGCTATCAGGCTGGCGATGAAGCCTGTCTGGGTTCCACGATCCCAGTAGAGGCCGAAGATGAGGGGTACGAAGACGCAGCAAGCGATGACTCCCATGCTGACGGAGACCAGTGGCACTATCTGCTGCGGCACGTCAACTGCTGAGACTGCAGCTATGAGCAGGATGCTCACACCCACCACGCGAGTCAGGAGCAGGGTGGTCCTGTCTGAGATCTCAGGATGAATATAGCGCAGGATGTCTGAGGTGAGGGCTGTGGTTGTGACAAGCACAATGGCGCTCATGGTGGACATGGCTGCTGAGATGGCCGCGAGGAGGATGAGCCCATCAAAGCCCGGCGGAAGAAGGGTCTTTGCCAGGAAGGGCACCAGGCCGTCCGGGTTTTTGAGAAATGGCCCCAGTTGCTCAGGGCTCAAAGCACCGTAGGCGAAAATTCCGAGGGAGAATATGCACAGAGCATATATTCCAATGGAAATTGGCCCCCAGATGCCGGCAAAGCGCACAACCCTCCTGTCCTTTGCAGAGAAGATCATGATTAATAAGTCAGGCAGGGCCAGAAGTCCAAGGCTGATGGAAAATGCCATGCCCAGGGTTTTCTGCCAGGGAATATTGAGCCCATTCATGGAGAGGACGCTTGCAGGTATGTGCTGCCAGATGTCCATTCCTCCGCCTGCTGAATAGAGCCCGCTGTACAGAAAGACAGCTCCAAACAGCATGAGGACGCCCTGAATAAAGCCGATCCAGATGATTGCAGGCAGGCCGCCGATGGCATAGTAGATGGCAACGATTGCCACGGCAATCATCAGGCCCTGAAGGTAGCTCACGCCTATCAGTCCCTGGAAGAGCGTGGCGCATCCCTTGAAGATTGGCACCAGGTAGACAGTGTAGAGTATGAGCATGATCACTGCCAGGATCACCTTTCCGGCAGGAGAATGATAACGCTTTTCCAGAAGCTGGGGCACAGTTTTTGCATCGTATTTCTTGGCCATGCTCCAGACTTTTCCTGCCATCAGCCAGGCGAGGCATGCGAAGCCCACATGCAGGAAGGTGCAGAAGACAACCCATGGCATTCCTGCGACGAGCCCATATCCTCCACCGCCAAGGAATGAGGCTGCGCTGAAGTAGGCTGCAGTAAAAGCTATGCCGATCACTGCCGGGTAAGCTATGTTTCTGTCGGAGATGACGAAGCCAGAGAATGTCCCCTGGCGCAGTTTGAATGAGAGCAGCACTATCAGGGCCACGTAGGCCACCAGAAGCAGTTCGTTAATCATGATATCTCCTCATCAAGATCAGGATCGTAATTGAGATCATGGCGATAATTGAGATCAGCAGGGCGGAATAGGCCAAAGGCATCATCTTCTCTCCTTCGTAATCATTTCTTTACCTCATTGTATGTACTAAGTTGTACTTTGATGCTCTTCGAAGTACAATAGGAGTTAAATACATTTCCCCTGCACATGCACCTAAGCATGAAAGCGGCTGCAGTTATGCGGCATCAGTGAATGCGCGCCTGGAATGCAGGCACGATAGCCAGATTTATCTCATAGGATCGGAAAGGACGAAAGCGAGGAGACCCCACATTTCACCCTGGAGGCTTTTGATTTGAAGATCGGAGTTGATATCGACGGAGTTCTTGCTGATCAGGTCAGCGCTGTGCTCGCCGAGATCGAAAAGGACTACGGACAGAGGTACAGGAAAAGCGATATCACCCGCGCCCACTGGAGCGCCGACGGAATTGAGATATGGGCTGAGATCGCACGTCTGCTCTCTGATCCGCAATACGTCATGAGGGTTCCGTTGATTGAAGGAGCTCAAAACGCCATAAAAAAGCTTGCTGGACACGACCTCCTGGTGGTCACAGCCAGGAGGCCGAACACCGAGGAGGCCACCCGCCTCTGGCTCAAAGCCCACTTCCCCAGCCTGACGGAATACCACCACGCCAGAACTGGAACCAAGCACAATATCCCCTGCGATGTTCTGATCGATGATCTGGACTTAAACATCGTCGAGTTTGTGAGAAGCTCTCCAGAGAGAAAGGGCGTGCTCTTCCAGCATCCATGGAGCCTGAATGATACTGACATATGCGATTACTCCGATCAGGTTTTCTTTTGCCGGCAATGGGACGATGTGGTTAGGGCTGTCGAAGGCATCGGGCGGCAAAGCTGAGAGACTGCAAATATGTCAAAACTGAAAAAACTTCCTGAGCTGCTCGCCCCTGCTGGCTCAGAGGAGGCGCTCAAGGCTGCCATTGCAGCCGGGGCTGATGCAGTCTATCTGAGCGGCAAGAGATTTGGGGCACGAAAATATGCATCCAACTTCGATGAGACCTCTCTCGCCAGGGCCATAGACTATGCGCATCTGCGCGGCGTCAGAGTCTATGTGACAGTCAATACGCTCGTCCGGGAAAATGAGCTTGCAGACGTGGCCAGGTACCTGGTGCAACTCTATCAGATGGGCTGTGACGCAGTGCTCGTTCAGGATATCGGCGTGGCTCTCCTGGCAAAAAATCTTGTCCCGAAGCTGCAGAGACATGCTTCCACACAGATGACCATCCATTGCCCTCAGGGTGTGCTCTGGGCTGAAAAAGCTGGATTTCAAAGGGTGGTTCTCGCCAGGGAGGTAAGCCTTGATGCAATCAGGGATATGAAGCCAAAGTCCGGAAAGATCGGACTGGAGGTCTTTGTGCATGGCGCACTCTGCTATTCCTATTCCGGGCAGTGCCTGCTCTCCTCAGCCATTGGCGGGCGCAGCGGCAACCGGGGCATGTGCGCCCAGCCATGCAGGAAGCCCTATGTGCTCCTGAGAGGCGAAATGGATCAGTACGGACGGCCTGTGGGTCTCTCCGCCCAGCCGCTCAGGGAAAAATATCTCATATCCACCCGCGACCTGTGTACATATAAATCCCTGGACAGGATTGTTCGCTCTTCCATATCTTCGCTCAAAATCGAAGGGAGGATGAAGTCTGCAGAGTACGTGGCTATAGTCACTCATATCTATCGAAAGGCATTGGACGCCATAGCCAGAGGCAAATGGTCACCTACTGTGGAAGATGAAAGGGAACTTGAGCTTGCATTCAACCGCAGCTTCACCGAAGGCCATCTGCTTGGGGCAGGAGATATCATGGGCCGAGAGGCTTCGGATAACCGTGGCGTCCTGATTGGCAGCGTGGCGTTCTTTGATGCCCAGAGGGGCGAGGCGGCAATCAGGCTCTCCGAAGGCATCACTCCTGCAAAGGGAGACGGACTCGTCTTTCAGGCCCCTGGCCAGGAGGTGGGCCTGGTTGTGCAAAAAGTCATGCAAAAGGACGGCCTCCTGCGCCTCTTGACACCAGAGAGGATCAAGCCGGGTGCCAGGGTCTTTCTCACAGGCAGCACAGCTTTAGGAAAGAAAGCCGGGCAGATCATCGCCTCTGCCAGGACTGAGATTTCTATGGAGCTGAAGCTGTTCTGGCATGACGACAGGCCAGTATTGCAGGCCAGGCTTCAAGACGGACTTGTGGTCGAGCTGCAGGCTTCATTTAAAATGGAAAAGGCCAAAAATCAGCCGCTTACAAGGCAGCAGATTGAGGCGCAGATGCGCCGCACAGGCAGCACGCCCTTTGTCATTAAAGAGATCGAAATGGACTATGCCGAAGACCTCTTCGCGCCTCTTGGGGCATTGAATAAACTGCGCCGCGATCTGCTGGAGAAGGTGGAGCAGACCCTTCTGGAGAACAGGCGCCCAGGCCGGGCAGATGTGGAGAGAGCAGAGGAAGCCCTGAAGGAGATGAAGCTGTCAGATGGCGATGCCCTTGCAGCCTCAATCTCAATGGCCCCGCTTTCTCCCCAGCCTCGTCGCAGCAGGCCAGAACTTTCAGTATATGCCGACAGCCTGGAGGCAGTGAAAGGCGCAGTCGATGGAGGATGCAGCCGGGTTTATTTCGAGCCGCGCCTGGCAGCAGACGGAGATGGCGGTCACGCGGATAGAGCTTCCAGGGCAATAAAGCTGCTGAATGAGGCAAAAGCCATCTGCAAAGAGAGGCCACTCATCTGGAAGTGGCCAAGGATCGCCAGCCAGGATTTCTTCCTTCTCGCCCAGAGCCTGGCTTCGGCCTGTCCCAGGCTCGACGGAATAATGGTTGAGAACGTGGGAGCCATCGAGGCATTCACGGAAATGCAATCCACACTTCCGGAGGGCATTTGCCTGTATGGAGGCATGGGCTTGAACGTCTGCAACCACCTTACAGTGCAGGCTCTTTCAAAGTCCCTGAAAATGCTCACGCTCTCACCAGAGCTGTCCGCCAGGCAGCTTGCACTCATCGTCGCGGCAATGCGGCCCCACACTAACCAGCCAGCTCTAGAACTGGTGGTGCAGGGAAGCCTGGAGGTGATGGTGGCCGAGGACTGTGTGCCGTGCCTCGTCAGAGGAAATCATGCCAAAGAAAGAACCAGTTCATCCACCAGGACTGAGCCGAGCAATGAAGAGTTCTGGGG
Organism: Methanothrix sp.; assembly: GCA_035402785.1. GTDB lineage: Archaea > Halobacteriota > Methanosarcinia > Methanotrichales > Methanotrichaceae > Methanothrix. Next base: position 10,074 of record DAONDW010000004.1, read on the forward strand.
CCTGCAGGACATGAGGCGCATATTTCCATTGCGTCTTGACGACGAAAAGAGGACTCACATCTTCAACTCAGCCGAGACATGCCTTCTTGACATGATGCCTGAGATATTTGCAATCGGCCTGGATGGCGTGGCTGTGGACGCACGTGGCAGGACTGGGATTTATGCCAGGCAGATGACTGCGATCTACAAGAGGGCCATGGACCTGGTAAAAGAAGGCGGCGAAAACCTCAAACAGGATCTGCAGGCGCAAAACGAGTCCATAGCTTGCATGTCCCTTGGAGGCGTCACCCACGGCCACTTCGTAAAAGGTCTGAGAGACGAGATCGACTGAAAAAAATGTCTTTCTCAGTCATCCCTGCCAGATATGAATCTGCAATATCCATAGCTTATCGGACCCTGCCTGGTGGTCTCACAGGGAAAATCGGGGCACGAAAAGCAGAGGTCAACGCCTTTTTCGTGTGCGCA
>DAONDW010000004.1:10638-21687 GCA_035402785.1 Methanothrix sp.
CACAGGGAAAATCGGGGCACGAAAAGCAGAGGTCAACGCCTTTTTCGTGTGCGCATGTGGCAATCCTGCACATCCTGTTTTGCATGGGATGGCAGCCAGCGTCCCCATGAGGGCACCTGCCCTTTTCCATTCGCGGACAGACCTGACAGGCAATGCCGCACACGCCAATCTTCATAGCAGAACTGCGATCAAATGACATAGTCCACCACAAAACGGCTCTCGCAGGCCCTGCCCACGAAATCAGCTACCAGAAGATGCTCTGGATGCTTTTGATAGCTGACGAGCGCCTCTTTGCTCTCGAACTCTGAGACCAATACAAGATCACAGGCGACGGCTGCCTGAGAGAAGTTGAGGCCCACCTCAAAGAATTTGATCTCCTCAATCCTGGCTGGCAATGCCTCCAGCATCGCTTTTAACGCCATGACATTTCCCTCTCTGTCTCTGCCTTCTGCCTTTTCTTTGAGCCTGAACATTACGATATGCTTGATCATGAAAAACGCCACATTCCAATTCAGCCTGCCATTAGATACAGCTTTCTCCAGTCGCATTCATATCCCGGGCCATGCCAGGCCAAAAGTCACGATCTTCAGAAGTCAAATAGCGATTTCTGCGCGTCTTTCTGTCTCACGGCCCCGGCAGGCCCCGCGATTTCAGTCGGCTCTGCTGACCTGGCCTTTCCAGCCGGTCCTGCCAATCCGACTGGCTTTATGCATCCATACCTTCCGCCCCCACCTGGTTGCACCTCCACCCGGCCCTGCCTGAAATTCTCTATGGCCTCAAGGACCCTCGGATCGGCATCGATCTTTGACAGATCAGCCTCAACCAATATCTCAATCTCAGTCATGTGGTCTGTCAGCTCCCGATAGCATCTCTGCACTGAGGTGGTCATGACGCTTTTATATCCCAGGGCTAAAGCTATGATCTCGGCAAGCGGAATCGTGTGCAGATAGGGTGGCCGGTGTGGTGGATGCACAGGTGCTTCATAATCAGCCAGCAAATTGACGCGGTCGAGGACTCCAAGCTTGATCCTCCCGCCGCAGGCCGGACAGCGTCCCAACAGCTCATCCATCTCCTTTTGCGAATACTGCTTAAAACAGCGCGTGCAGGCTGTGCGATTGTATTTTCCCTCAGCCGGATAAAAGCCAACATTGAGCCTGGTGCCGCGCCCTCCCTGACGCAAAATTGCCCTGCACAGCTCCTGATAGCTGAAATCTGCGAGGTCCATTTGATTGAACTCGCGGGCCAGCTTATTGGAGCGTGGCGAATGAGCATCCGAGTTTGAAAGAAACGTCATGCCCGACAGCTCCGCAATTCTGTCGGCATAATCAGTATCGGCTGAAAGGCCAAGCTCAACGAAGCTGATCTGATCTGCCTTTTCCTTGTAGCACTCAGACAGGGAGCGATGATAGGCATACATGCCTGTCCAGGGAGTGAATGCATGAGCAGGCCCGAGCATCCCGCCAGCCTCTATGACATAATCTGCAATCTGTGCGCCGCTGAGATGCAGCCTTGGCCTTCCGTCTGCAGACAGGCTGCCGCAGTGCGGGGCGAAGTCCTCCTGAAGCTGCTCGGCCTTGCTGATTTCAGGCAGAAAAATCAGATGATGAACGCGTTTTCTGTCCTCCACCTCGACGCTCAGGACAAAATGGACGCTGCCCAAAGCGAACATTCCATCAGACACAGAAAGCTGCTTTATGCAATCAAGCCATAGAGGATGCAGACAGTCTCCAGTGCCCATGATCTTCACGCCCTTTCTGGCCGCCTCTTTTGCGATCTCTGGCAGGAGCATATCCGCCGAGACTGCCATGGAATAGCGCGAATGAATGTGAAGATCAAGGCTTACAAGCATGCTTTTCCTGTTGTCCTATGCAGGGATAAACCCTTTATGCTCAGCCTTCCACCTGCGAGTCTGTGCAGGAGAAATTGAAAGAGCTTCTGGAGAGCTTTGCCAGGGGAGAGATGGACCTCGAAGAGGCAATGGATAGCATTAAAAGGCAGAGCTTTCTGGCTGTGGGAGATGTGGCCAAGCTTGACATCAGCCGCATGGACAGAGTGGGCATTCCTGAGGCAATTTTAGCAGAGGGAAAGGACAGGAGCGATCTTCTGGCAATATCCCTTGCCCACCTCCAGGCAACGGGAAGCGTGATCATCACGCGGGTCTCTGCAATGCAGCTTGAATTTCTCAGCTCTGCAAAGCTGCCTGAAGGATGCATGATGATACACAATGCGACAGCCAGGACGGTTGTGCTTCGCATGAAAGAGCAGGGCCCAAAAATGGGTTTGGTGGGAATTTTGGCTGCTGGAACTGCAGATATGCCTGCGGCTGAGGAGGCGAGGGTGGTGGCTGAAGAAATGGGCTGCCAGGTTCTATTCGAGTACGATGTGGGCGTAGCTGGAATTCATAGACTCTTTCCATGCCTGGAGAAGATGGAGAAGGTCGACGCCATGGTGGTGGCTGCGGGAAGGGAGGGAACCTTGCCCGCTGTTGTTGCAGGGCTCATGCAGGCTCCTGTGATCGGTTTACCTGTTTCCACAGGCTATGGCATTGGTGGAGGAGGACAGGCGGCACTGTATTCCATGCTGCAGTCATGCTCAGTTCTCACCGTGGTCAATATCGATGCAGGCTTTGTGGCCGGCGCATTTGCTGCAAAGATCGCCAGACAAAAGGCTTTTGGTAAAAAACAGTCGTAAATTCCTCCCAGAAAAGTATATATACAATCAAAAAGGTTGTTCAATGAGAGCGGGTACACTCATCTTTTTTACTAACCCCCACTCCCCTACCCGCTCGTCACTAATTCACCAGAGCAATTTGACAGGAATACCCTGGGAAATTTTTCCGGAATGCTGAGCGCGATAGGTCCATGATGAATTGGCAAATGATCAGCAAAACGAGGGACGATGAAAGATGTTTGAGTGTTTTTGGGAGATCCAGGGCGAGAGTCAGATTGCCAGCCAACCGGCCCCCGCACTGGTGTTGAATGGACGCGCATGGAATGGTTTATTCCAATGTACTTTCCTTAATTCAAATAGGTTTTACTTAAGGGTTTCGGTGAGTTCTGGCTGACAGGATAGCTTAGAAACCGCATCAAGCCCGCTTTGCCTGCCAGAGAGGCTGAAACGAACCCGTGCTATTGACATCATAACTTCGCTCCCATTCAAGAGATTGGAAAAGATTGCGCCTCATGCAATGTTGCGTCTCGTAAAAAGCAACAAAGGCAAAAAAAGACCAATGCCTCATGAGCACGTTGCCTGCCCACGATCATGCCTCTATTGTGAGAAACCCCTAGATTGATACTTATTTGCCTTATCGCAGGGCCAACGCATGCCTGTGATTCGTATCAATGGTCTTGTGCTGCACTATTATTGGGCCCGGCTGCACCAGACTGCAGTCTGATGGCCTCGATATTGCATCCGGCCTCATGGCAGTAGTCCCTGATCCTCTTCTGGACATGCTCCACCATTCCTCCAGAGGTCATGATGATTGAGTTCCTGCCTATCAACGCCTTGAGAATGCATTTGTCTATGACGCCATATGTAAAATCCAGTGAAATGCTGTGCCTTTCGGCCAGCGACTTTGCTCTTGTGCCCATAGCTGCCACAAAATGAAATGCTGTCCTGTCAATCAATTTTTCAGTCTCGCATTCATCGATCAGGTCCACATCGCAGATGCAGATCTTCCCAGGAGCCTGGGCCTGCAAATTCGCAGGCTGAAGCTGATCGCACAGCTCGAGGATATTTCTCGGCGGCCTTGATTTGCTGACAATGCCCCTTAAAGCAAGCTCATGGTAGATATCAACCACAATCGGAGGCTTCAACCTGGCGTCTTTGATCAGATCGGAATCCTCGAAGACATCCTGCCCCGTGCCACGCCGCATCACTCCGCCGTCCTTCATGAGTATGACCTCATCGGCCCAGCGATAGGCCAGGTCCACATCATGAGTGGAAATGATGAGCGTCTTTCCTCCGAGGTTCAGCTCATCGAGCATCTCCATGATCTCCTCAGAGCTTGCCGGGTCCAGATTGGAGGTTGGCTCATCGAGGATCATGACCTCTGGCTCCATGGCAAGTATCCCTGCAATGGCCACCCTCTTTTTCTCGCCGCCGCTCAGGTGATGTGGCGGGCGGCGCTCATATCCAGAGAGCCCTACATACTGAAGGGCAAAGCCCACATATCTTTTCACCCTGTCAGGAGGAAAGCCGAGATTGATGGGGCCAAAGGCCACATCCTGATAGACTGTAGGAGCAAAGAGCTGGTCATCGGAGTTTTGAAAGACCATCCCGACAGCGCGGCGTATCGACCTCAGGCTGGATGCATCATAGCGTAGCGGCTGGCCAGAGAAGAGGATCTCCCCGGAACTTGGCCGCAATATCCCATTCATCATGAGCATGAGCGTGGACTTGCCTGCCCCGTTTGGGCCCACCAGCGCCACCTTTTTGCCGCGTTCCAGTGAGATGCTCACGCCCTTCAAAGCCGGGGTTCCATCTCCATAGGAATAGCTGAGATCTCTGGTTTCTATGATACTCGTCATGGCAACCTCAATGCGAACCTCAATAGAGGAAAGCGCCCCCGGCTAAGACTGCAATGGCCAATGCCGAAATCAGATACGCCGCCACTGCCAGAATCTGCCCAGACGTGGCCTTTTCGCCCTGATCCATTAGATCGAGGCGTCCATCGTAGCAGCGGGAGTCCATGGCAACGATGAGCCTCTCGCCCTGCTCCCAGGAGCGGAGGAAAAGAACGCTTGCCAGCATTGCAAAAGATGACAGGGAATTTCGAATCCTGCAATCCCCAAGGCGCATGACCTGGGCGCTGTGGATGCTTGCAGCCTGATCTAAAAAGACGAAGATGTATCGATAAATCATCATTGACAGCTCTATGACCGACGATGGTATTTGAAGGGATTTGAGACTTCCAAAGATCTCGATCATTGGTGTGGTCAATGATATAAAAAACAGTGAGCACATTCCGCCAAAAGTCCTGGCCATGAGAAGCCCTGCCAGGTTTGCACCGCTCTCTCTGATTGCGAAGGTTATGCCTGAGAGGTGAAAAGAGAATAATTCCTGACCTGCCCCCTGCATGAAGGCCACAACTGCTGCGCTGACAAGTGCAAAAGACAGGGGCACCAACAACAGCCGCAGATAAAAGCGCCATGGAATTTTAGCGAGAATCAGGATGGCAAGGCTCATGGTCACTGCCACGAATAGCGGTGCTGCAGGCGCAGGAGATGATACGCAAAGAAGTATGGCTCCAAGCCCAAAGAGCAGCTTTAGCGAAGGGCTGACATCTCTCAGAGCATTGCCATGGGCATAATCGTCGAGAAGGTTGTGCATTGAACTATCCTTCTCTCTCCTGGACCTCTCCATCTGCCTTTGTCCTGGCAAGAGCCCTGTAATAGCCCAGGAAATAGCCAATGACGAGGCTTCCAGCAGCCGCCTGAAGGGCAAAGAGGAGGCTTTCTATCTCGCCGCTTGGCGGCTCATAAATCGAATGAAACCACGGCTGATAGGTGCCGCCGGTCATCTGGGAGATCACGCCCTCAGCCTGATCGTCTGATCCGCTCCATTCATGATGCTGGCTAGTGCTGACCACGGCAAAGGCTGCGACGAAGAGGACAATTACTCCAAGAGTTATGTGTTCCATCTTGATTCCAGAACCTCTTTTCATGTCATGGCCTCCTTCAATCGATTAATCGTGCTTTTGGTCACAACGTTCATCCTCAGAAGCACATCGCTTCTCAGGGCAACGATGTACTTGAACATCAATGCAGTCACCACTCCCTCAACGATGGCCAGTGGAACCTGGGTTATGGCAAATACTGCTGCAAACGCTTCAAAGGAGCCGAGGACTCCAGTGGCAGATGGAAAGGCCAGTGCGAGCTGAATGGACGTGACCAGATATGTGGCCCAGTCTGCGAGCGTCGCTGCCAGGAAGACTGCCAGATAAAGGTGCAGCCGCGCCTTTGTTGCAGCTTTGTATACCAGATATCCCACAACCGGTCCAGCTATGCCCATGGAGAATGTGTTGGCTCCAAGCGTCGTGAGGCCGCCGTGCGCCAGAAATATGGCCTGATAGAGCAGGACTATCACAGACAGGACAGATGTTATCCAGGGGCCGAAGATTATGGCACCCATTCCTGTTCCCGTTGGATGAGAACAACTGCCGGTGACTGATGGCAGCTTCAAAGATGAGAGGACGAAGATAAAAGCTCCAGCCACGGCCAGCAGCGGCAGGGTCTCACGGCTGTCCTTGATCATCCTGTTCATTTTATAAACACCATAAGCTACTACGGGAAGGGAGAGTGCAAACCAGATCTCCCACCAGGGATGAGGGAGAAAACCCTCCATTATGTGCATTGCGTCACCGTACAAGGCAAGGGCATTCATCCATATAAGGTTTTCTTGTGTTATGACCAATTTAGTTTAATTTGGGCAAAACCCGGTCTGGGTGCGGGAGATAAAAGGTGCTTGCGAATAATATTTTGTTTTTCCGGTTATATTATTAATATTAGTTTCGCCCTGCACATGAATTGCCTTTATATATTCCTCAGGCGCAGGATATTCCATCTTGACCCAAATATTCACAGTCTCCGAGCTGAATTTGAGGATAGCCGATCGCCTGGAGGGCGATGTTCGACTGCATGACCTGTGGGCTCGTGGAGAGGTCTCCAACTATCTTCATCACCGCTCAGGGCACAGGTACTTCACACTCAAGGACCAGAATTCCCAGATCTCCTGCGTTCTTTTCAGGAATAACGGGCTATCACTTGATTTTGAGATGGCGGACGGAAAGAACGTCCTGGTCTTTGGAGATATCACAGTTTACAAGCCGCAGGGCAGAGTGCAGCTTGTGGCTCGCGGCATCAAGCAGGATGAAGGGCTGGGTTTTCGGTATCTGCAACTTGAGACGCTCAAGAAGAAGCTTGCTGCTGAAGGGTTGTTTGCATCTGAGAGAAAGAGGGCGCTTCCCCGGTATCCTGAGAGAATTGGCATAGTCACCTCTCCCCAGGGTGCGGCATTGAGGGATGTGCTGCGAACGCTTGGCGCATATCCTGCGAAGATCATCATCTCCCCGGCCCAGGTGCAGGGAGAGGGCGCAGAAGAGAGCATAGCATCGGCTCTTTTTGCATTGCGTGGCCGAGCTGACGTGATCATACTCTGTCGCGGCGGAGGCTCGGTGGAGGACCTGTGGTGCTTTAATTCCGAGGCTGTGGCCAGAGCCATCTTCGCCTGCGATGCGCCTGTCATCTCAGCAGTGGGCCATGAGACTGATGTGACCATTGCCGACTGGGTTGCTGATGTTCGCGCTGCCACTCCGACTGCTGCAGCAAAGCTTGCAGTTCCTGATGTGGAGGAGATAAGAGAGTACCTGAGCACGGCACAGACGCGAATTATGCGTTCGCTGTGGAATGCCCTCGAAAGAAAGGAGGAGCGGCTGGAGTACATCAAGCATGCCATTTCTGCTAAAAGGATGCTGGTCCTGGTCGAGGAGGCGCGCCAGCGTCTGGATTATCTGAGCGAGGGGCTGGAGGCGTCCGGAGCCAGAAGGATTGATTGCCTGAAAAACCGGCTGGAGCTGGCCCGGGGACGTCTGGAGGCGGTCGGGCCCGATGCAACGCTTTTGCGCGGCTATGCCATTGCCAGAACAGATCATGGCCTGGTGCTTGACGCCGGAGACGTAAAGCCTGGAGAGACTCTAGAGCTGATTTTGGGAAAGGGCAGGCTGCTGTGCAGCGTAATTGAATGCATAACGAAAGAAGGATCAGAAAAGGAGGCCAAGCCATGAAAAAGAATGAGATGGGCCTGGAGGAGGCTCTAGACAGCCTGGAGCAGATTGTGGAGGCGCTGGAGGAAGGGAAGATGAGCCTGGAGGAGAGCCTGGACCTGTATGAGAAGGGCATGAATCTGGTCAAGCTCTGCGAGAGCAGGCTGAAAAGCGCCGAGAAGAGGATTGAGAGCCTGACAGGCGAGCTGCCTGCAGACATCAGTTGACGATCTTTGGAATTGCTCTGGCAAAAAAGCTTATATACATCACACGATGTACGTTTTAATACATCATAGTAATAATTCGTACATTGGATGCAATAGTGAGCTGGTGATCCTTTGAATGCTTTGATATCCGAAAAGGCCGCAGTCAAATTCGGCAGGTACGGCGGCATATTTGTGCCAGAGACGCTGGTGCAGCCTCTCGCAGAGCTGAGCGATGCCTATCAGCGCCTCATGAAGAGCCCTGAATTCATAGAGGAGCTGAACAATCTTTTAAAAAATTTCGCAGGAAGGCCCACGCCACTCTATCATGCAAAAAACCTCAGCAAAAAGCTGGGCTGCAAGGTCTATCTGAAGCGGGAGGACCTGGTTCACGGCGGAGCGCATAAGCTCAACAACACCCTTGGCCAGGCGCTGGTGGCCCGGAGGATGGGCAAAACCAGGCTCATAGCCGAGACCGGTGCCGGACAGCATGGAGTGGCCACGGCCATAGTCGGAGCCAATCTCGGGTTCAAGACCCAGATATACATGGGAGAGGTTGATATTGAAAGGCAGAAGATGAACGTCTACCGCATGCGTCTCATGGGCGCTGAGGTCATACCCGTGCGCTCAGGCTCGCGGACGCTCAAGGATGCCATCAACGAGGCCATGAGGGACTGGGCAGCCTCATTTGAAAACACCCACTATCTGCTCGGCACAGCAGCCGGGACCCATCCATTTCCAAGCATGGTCAGGGACTTTCAAAGCGTCATAGGCCGCGAGGCGCGGGCGCAAATTCTGGAGGCTGAGGGCCGCCTGCCTGACAGCATCACAGCCTGTGTCGGCGGCGGAAGCAATGCAATGGGAATCTTTGCTCCCTTCATCAAGGATGAGTCAGTCCGGCTGATAGCTGTTGAGGCAGGAGGGCGCGGGCCTGGAACAACCGACAAAACTGCAGACCACGGCGCAAGCCTCGGCAGGGGCAGCGACGGAGTGCTTCACGGAGCCCTCACAAAGATCCTTCAGGACCCATACGGCCAGATTCTGGAGTCCTATTCAGTGGCTGCTGGCCTGGACTATCCTGGAGTCGGCCCGGAGCTTGCATATCTGGCAGAAAAGGGACGTGTGACGACTCGCATTGCGGAGGACGGGACTGCCATAAAGGGATTTCATGCTCTCTCGAAGCTTGAGGGCATAATACCCGCTCTGGAGTCAGCGCATGCTGTGGGCTATGCCCTGAAAGAGCCCGGAGAGCTTGGAAGCCTTGCAATTCTCAACATCTCCGGACGGGGAGACAAAGATCTGGCAACGGTGATGGATTATGAAAATATCTGAGGCTTTCAAGAGAGCACCATTGCTCATAGTCTACATCTGCGCCGGAGACCCGACCGCAGAAGAGACTGTGCACCTGGTGCGGCGGCTGGTTGAAGCTGGTGCTGATATCATTGAGCTGGGGCTGCCTCATTCAGATCCCATAGCAGACGGCCCGACCATTCAGGCTGCAGCTCAGAGGGCAATAGCCGCCGGGATGAACACCGATGTTTACTTCCGGGTGGCTGCTGAGGCTGATGTCGCAGTCCCCAAGGTGTTCATGGGCTACTACAACATGATTTATGCCAGGGGTCTCGACCGCTTTGCCCAGGATTGCTCGCGATCTGGCATCAGCGGGCTGATTGTGCCGGACCTTCCGCCTGAGGAGGCACAGCCGCTGAAGGAGGCCTGCATTCGGGCCGGGGTGGATCTCATATTTCTCGTTGCCCCAAACACTCCTGCAGAGCGGCTGAAGATGATAGAAGAGGAGACATCCGGCTTTCTCTACCTGGTGGCCAGAACTGGGGTCACAGGTGCGAGAAGCGATGTCGCAAAGAGCACTGGGGAGCTCATCTCCCGCGTTCCTGGAAACAAGCCCAGAGCAGTGGGCTTTGGAATCTCCACGCCTGCGCAGGCAGCAGAGGTGATTTCAGCAGGAGCCGATGCTGCAATTGTGGGCTCGGTTTGTGTGGACCTGATTGCAAAGGGCGAGACAGAAAAGCTGATGGCGCTTGTCTCTGACATGAAAAAGGCAGTCCGGGCAGCAGCAAGAGCAAAGCTCCAATAGTTGATGGGCATATCGAAAGGCATGGACGAAGGACAGAGGAGATTCACTGAAAGGACGAGGAGAGATCTGCAGGCCGGAGCCGACGTGACTATCGTCGCCTTCGGTGACTCCATCACAGCGGGCTTTGCTGTAAGGCGCGGCTTTCCATCTTACTGGAAGCAAATGCTCGCAGAAAAATATCCTGAGGCGAGCATTGAGATGATCAACTCAGGCATCTCAGGGGACACAAGCATGGATGGCCTGGCCCGTCTGGATTATTCGGTGCTGTCCTACGAGCCTGACCTGATAACAATCAACTTCGGCATCAACGACTGCGTTCTTGGCCTCGGCCTGGAGGAGTTCGAGGCGAATTTCGTGGAGATGGTGCGAAGAATCCGCTCAGGACCTGGCTCCGAGATACTGCTTCTCTCATCAGAGCCTCTGGAGACCCCACCCTATGACAGAATGGTCCTCGATTACTATCAGGCCGTGCAGAGGGTGGCAAAGCAGATGGATGTGGGCTTTGTAAATGTCTTTGCTGCCTGGATGAAGGTCGTGAACGCTGGCACGCCCCTTTCTGGCCTCATCCTTTCCGGACTTGACCACCCCAATGAGGCTGGCTACAGGATCATAGCCGAGGAGCTGATGAGGTGGTTCTAATGCGCAATAATTATTTAATTCAGATTTGTAGATTTTATAATTATATACTCACATAATTACCTAATTACAAAAATGTTGAATTATAAATATCTCCGGGTGGACAAAAGCAAAGGACGATTGAGGGGTTCGTGATTCATGCCAGTGCTTAGCATCATCGCCTGCCGGATGCTGGAGGACGAGCTGGCGCACATCCTCTCAGCCGACCGGACCATCAGGGAGCTTTTCCTGGTCGACAGCAGAGAATGCCTGAGCTTCTCTCTCAAGCTGAGGTCGCAGCACCGCTCGCACATTCTGTTGGGACTTGATGAGATAGTAATGCATGAGAGAGTTCGACAGAAAGATAAAAAGAA
>DAONDW010000005.1:0-11579 GCA_035402785.1 Methanothrix sp.
TCCGGCCTTCAGGGTAAACAACTGAGAAGCTTGCAATTCCTTCCTTTACTGGTTCATCCTTGCTGCCAAATGGCGTGGAATCAAATAGATAGTATCCGCTGTTGTATTTGCCCGCGTCTTTGACGAACAGCGTGGCGCCACCCACGTCAGCTCTGACAAGCTTTACGTCGCTGTATCCTCCCAAGAAGGATATCAATTCTGGCTCCAGAAATCTGCATCCCAGGACCATGACATAGATGCTGGAAAAGGTGTCCAGGGTATAGTTGAGATCAAATGAAGCATTCGCTCCCTCAAGGCGCATCGTCACATCGTTTATATGAAGGTATTCGCTGCCCGATGCTGGAACGAAAACCAGCATGCTCATTGAAAAAAGGGCAGCCATCAATGCAGATAGTCGCATTTTCACCCATATATCTTCATGATTGACGGAAGGAACAGCACTATCCCCATTATCACGATAAAGGCCAAAAAGAGCATCTGCTGTTTTCTCTGGGCCGACTTGAACTTCGACTCACATAACTCATCACAGAAGTTCTCCTCCGGACGCACTGCATTGCCGCAGACAAGGCAATGCTTATGCGGCGTGATATCTGCCATTATATTCACCCTGCATAACTTTGGAGGAGTGAGTAAATAAGGCTTTGCCTGATGTGTTGAGAATCAAATGAGCTACCATCTATTCTGTGGATATCGCGCTTTTCCGTCGCAGTCAGATATATAACTTTAAAAATAACATTATCATTGCAATCATACAACTTGACATTATTCATAGGTCCATATGTTCTGATGATGAAAAAAATTGAGGATTATTTTTCCACTGGAAATAAAGGGGTTTGAGCTGAGGCCTTTTTATCACTGGTTCTGCATTAACTATAAAAGGTCCCTGGCGAATCATATTCCCATGCTCAAAATTCCATTGATCATCTTTATAGCTTTGCTCATATGGCTTTCGCCCATAGAGGGTGCGAGAACTTATATCGTTGACGACAGCGGCTTTGCCAATTACAACACCATCCAGCAAGCAGTTGTCGCTGCCAGCGACGGCGACACCATTTTCATCAAACCAGGTGAATACAGCGAAGAAGTTATTCTGAACAGGAGTCTGACCATAGCACCACTCACAGGCGAGACCGATCCAATTGTCCTGGACGGAAAAAACAGCCTGGAGAACGGCATCACCATAACATCTGACGGCTGCTCTCTGAAGGGACTGACGATTGAAAATTATGCAGGATCGGGAATCTATGTTCAGTCCAGTTCGAACACCATAACGAAAAACATCTTCGAAAACGACAATCCGGCAATGCTGATCAAAAGCGCCAGCGGAAACACTATTTCCAGGAACACGATAGCCAATAGCCAGGGAGCAATTGCCCTCTGGGAGAATTCCATCAATAATCTGGTCCAGGAAAACCAGATATCAGGCTGCAATGTATCTGTCCTCGTCCGGAACACTACCGGCAACCAGATAACCGGCAATAAAATATCCAATGCTTACTGGGGCATCTGGTTGAATGAAGCAGGCAACTGCCAGGCAACAAGCAATGATATACAGACCAGGTATTTCGGCATAATGGTTCAAAACAGCACACAGAGCAGCGTCGCACAAAATCGCGTGTCCTTCGGAACCCCTGTATCGGGAGACGAATTGAACGGAATGATCATCACGAATTGCAGTGGAATAGTGATGACAGGAAACGAGATCAACGGCGGGAAGCTTGGCCTTGGCATATCCCGGAGCGATAATTGCACATCGCGAGACAACTCTATCATCGATAGCAATTATGCCATCTTTATCAGGGACTCCAGTGCAGATGATCTCACAGGAAACCGCATCAATGGTGCAGATTACGGCATTGCTCTCAAGAGCCTCAACCGGAGCATAATCCGCCAAAATGAGATAGAAAACAGCACAGTGGCAATGCAGCTCGATGACTGTCAGGGAGACTCAGTCTCAGAAAATCATCTCGCAGGCACGACTGACACTGCGATACAGGCCAGCAATTCAGCTCAGAATATATTTTCCGGCAACAGCATCAGCGATAGCTCCAGAGGATTCATACTGGCGCAGTCCACTGCAAACCAGTTGCAGAACAACAGCTTCCAGAATGTGCAATGGAGCCTTTATGTTGATGCCGAAAACCGGGAGGGCTTCGACAATACAATCGACGAATCCAATGTGGTTGATTCTGTTCCGATAGTCTATCTCTTCGGAAAAAATGGTGAGCAGATCTCCAACAGAGATATCGCACACCTCACAATCGCACACTGCGACAACATCACAGTAAAGAACGTCAGGATCACAAATGATGCCCTGTTCCTCTTTGACTGCAATAACAGCAGGATTCTCGACAATAACATCAGCTCGTGCTTCGGCATGCGTTTGACTCAATCCAATGGAAATGAGATATCCGGCAATCTATTGCTTGACAATATGTATAGCGGCATGTTCCTGTATGCCTCCAATTCCAATCAGATGGCTGCAAACACTGCTGCCCACAACAACCAGAACGGCATTGCGCTTCTGTCCTGCAGCAAAAACAGCATCCACGATAATACCATCGATGCCAACGTAATCACAGGCATCTGGTTGAACCTCTCAAATGACAACCAGATCTATGCAAACAACATCAGTAATAGCTCAATAGGCTTGCAGGCAGCACTCTCCTCAGGAAATAAAATCTATCACAACAATTTCAAAGGCAACCAGGAGCATTCTCAGGACCTGGAGGGCGACAATAGCTGGGACGAGGGCAATGTCACAGGCGGCAATTACTGGACGGGTCATGTTGCCAAAGGCAATCCGAGCCAGAGCTGGCCAAGGATGATCAAAGGTGGGAACATGCTGGACCATTATCCATTCCAGGACGAGAGCGGCTGGCTGAAGGCCGCCGCCTCTTCCACAAAGACTGCATGATGCCTGTCGATCGCAAATGCCTGTCGATCGCAACGCTTAAGACGGATGAAGAAATCAGGGAGATAATATGGCTAAGAGAAAGAACGAAAGCAGTGGTCTTCAGTCATCAGCTGGCCTCATGAGATACTTCGAGGCGGATGATACCGCAATAAAGCTCAATCCCAAGATGGTAGTTGGAGCTTGCATTGGCGCAGGCGCTGTGATAATGGGGCTGAATATCGCCTTTGGCCTCTGGCCTTAGACGGCATTTGGCATTTAAAACCATTTTTCTGCAAATTCGTCTTCAAGGCAAATTGGGTCTGGTTTGATCCAATAGGCTCAATATATTTTGTGCATCGTAATTAGGAGACTGCCGCATGCAGAGCTTCCACCAAAACACCGGGCCATGCCAGTCATAAAAATCCGACCATCTTCAGCCCTATGTAGATCATAAGCATGACAAAGATGTACTTGAGCCACTTCTCCGGCAGCCGGTGTGCTGCTTTCACACCCCACGAAGCAGAAAAGATGCTTGTTCCTGCCAGAAGGACAAACTGCAGCAGATCGATGTAGCCCAGGCAGTAAGCTGGAAGCCCGGCCACTCCAATTCCGTTGACGATGTAAGCGGCGATTCCGCCAACTGCATTGAAGGCTATGGCAACAGACGAGGTTCCGATTGCCTGAAACAGGCCAAAGCCCAAAGCTATGACCATGGCTGGCACCAGAATCACTCCACCGCCAATGCCTGTCAGGCCTGATATGATTCCAACAGCCAGCCCCCAGAGGATGTACTTCAAAATGTCTTCCCCGAAGCCTTTTTCCGAAGTCGGCCTGCCATCCGGACGCAGGTTTGAGACCAAAAGCATCCTGGCTGCAGACAGCATGACCACAAATCCGAAGATCATGCGCAAAAGCTCTCCTGGCACATGAGCGGCTATGGTCCCGCCGATAAAACCACCGACCATTCCACACATGCCGATGATGGCTCCAGCCCTCCAGAGCACGACTCCGCGGCATGCGTGGCCCCGGCATCCGGAGAGCGCTGTGGGCAAAACCACAGCAAGAGAGGTTCCAAATGCAACTCTTGTGGCAAGGGTGGGTTCAATCCCCTGCAGCCCCAAGGCCCAGATTTGCACAGGCACCATCAGAAATCCTCCGCCTATGCCAAGCAGGCCGCAGGAAAATCCGACTGCGATTCCTGTGGCCAGCAGCACCAGGACATAGATGAGCAGCGATTCGGATATCAATGTCGCCCAAACGTCAGGTTGATGCCAGTCTTTTCGCCATCACGATGCGCCGAAGCTAGACAGCATTCAGCTTTCCGTGGAGTGCTGCTATCTCATCAGCCAGCCGGTCAAGTGCCCGGAAATCCGACTCCCTGGGGAGCCCTCTGGCCACCACCGGATCTATGAACTGAAGCTTCAGACCCGGCAGAGCTGTCGTGATCTGCTCAAGCATCTTTCCGCCCCATCCAAAGGAGCCGATGATGCTCGCGTATCTCGTCTTGGGCCTCAGGGCATTGGCCAGCGTAGCCGCATAGAGCACGAGAGGATGAGCGCCTGCCAGAATGGTTGGAGTGCCAATCACAACTGTCGCTGCGTCTACGAGCGACTCTGCCAGTTCACCAACATCGTAATCTGTGAGGTCAAACCTCTTTACCTCAATCCCTCGGGAGATGAGAGCATCCACGAGATAATCTGTCATGATGCGAGTTGAGCCGTGCATGGAGACAAATGGCAAAACAACCTGATTTTTCACCTTATCCGAAGCCCAGTCGCGATAGGCATCCAGGATGAAGCCTGGGCGATTGTACAGAGGCCCATGACTTGGCGCGATTATGTCCACAGACAGCCTGTTGATCCTGTCCAGGTGCCTGTTGATGCTCGACCGGAAGGGCATCATGATCTCGGCATAATACTTCTTGGCAGAGCGATAGACAAGGGGTTCATCAACTGCGAACAGATCGCTTGTGGCCAGGTGAGACCCCATGAAATCGCATGTGAAGAGAATGCGCTCCTCCGCCAGATATGTGAATATCGTGTCAGGCCAGTGCACCCAGGGTGCAAGAATAAACTGAAGGCTCCGGCCTCCAAGAGCAATTGAATCTCCGTCCTTCAGCTCCTGTGTCCTTTCGGAATCCAACAGACCAAACTGCGCCAAAAGGTCCAGGCATTTAGCTGAACCGAGAACCTTGGCCATCGGATAAGCCGCCAGGAGCCTTTTGAGCCCACCAGAATGATCCTGCTCCGCATGCTGAGCTATGATGTAATCGATGCTCTTTATGCCGAGCGCCCTGAGATTGTCGAGCAGGACGTCTATCATTTTCTCGTCCACTGCATCTATGAGCGCAGTCTTTTCGCTGCCCTGTATCAGGTAAGAGTTGTAACTGGTGCCTTGAGGCAGGGCAATGAGGGCATCAAAGAGCCTGCGGTCCCAGTCAATTGCTCCAACCCATGAGACACCGGGCCTGAACTCTCTCGTGAGTGACATCTATTCATCCTCTATCTCGATTATTTCATTTCTTTGAAATCGTCTTTGGACGCGCCACACTGCGGACAGAGCCAGTCTTCTGGCAGATCTGAAAATGAGGTGCCTGCTGCAACGCCTGAATCCGGGTCTCCTTTTTCTGGATCGTAGATGTATCCGCAAATAGTGCATCGGTATTTCTCGGCCATGAAAACCATCCTCTAAATTCAATATCTGCATTCTATATGTCTGCCATGTATTTAGTTCAATCGATAGCGGCAGGAGATTCTAGCCGGAGAATTGTGATCTGACTTGCATTTTCTATCTATTTTGTCCTATTTGAAAGGTCGAGCTGGCTGCCATGCCCCTGCAACCAAAAACTAAATAATTGTGATATATAACTGAAAAGCGTGATTCGAGGTGTACAAATGGCCAACATCGGATCTAATAAGAAAGAAGGCAAATTCAAATGCAAGATCTGCCGCATGATCTTCGACTCGAAAGAAGAGCTAAAATTGCATCTATTGGAGGATCATAACGATAATTAGGCAGAAATCATGATTTTTGTGATATCGGTCAATTGAGGATAGCTGGTGCGTGCCGCCAATTATGATATGCTCTTTTTCTGGACGGCACGCAGCTCTTTTTCTCGCGCACTCCTGCATCCAGGGCAAAAATGAAGCTGACGGCATCAGCATGAGTCCTGCCAAACCAATATATACTAAAAAGATCATTTATAACTATTAAGGTTTTAGCTGTGAGGTTGGAGTATGAAAAGTCTGCTGCTTATGGCAACAGCATGTTTATTGTTGTTGGGGTTATCATCTATCTGTACGGCCAGCCTGGCCCAGTTTTCCGGCGATTGGACAAATGTTGACACAAATACTGGAGGGTTGACAAAGCTCAGCATTGCCGTCTCAGGCAGCACAGCCAGCGTGCATGCCTGGGGAAAATGCCATCCCACAGACTGCGATTGGGGCACTGTCAATGCCTTTGCATTTGGCCCTGACGTATCTTCTGATATTGTGAGCCAGGCTGAGGCACTGATGGCAGTCTATGATGCAGGGTTCTCGACATCCACCCTATTCATCAAGCCACAGGGAAATCGGCTTTCTGTGCAGCTTTATACAGCGTTCAAGGACAACAGCGGAAGGAGCAATTATGCTTCTAGCTACACATTCCAGAAGAGCACCTCAATCGCTGTCACAGGGATGATTGCCGAGGTAAAGCCGCTTCAGCAATTCGCCAAGATAGGAAGGCTTCAGCTCGGAAACGCGACCGCAGGTAGTTGATTTGGCAATGAAGAAGGATAAATCAAGAGGCTAGAAATATGAGAAGATATCATTCCAGTCTGGCTGCAATTCTGCTATTGTTGCTGACCGCGAGCAGTTGCCTGGCCAGCATCGATCAGTTCTCTGGATCATGGAATAACGCCGATCCCAATACGAGCGGAATCACCAAATTAGAGATTACAGTATCCGGCAGCTCTGCCCAGGTGCATGCCTGGGGAAAATGTCACCCCACAGACTGCGACTGGGGAAGTGTACAGGCTCAGGCTTTTGCATCGAGCGTGTCATCGGATCTTGCCGGTGAGGCCGATAAGCTGATTGCAGTCTTTGATGCCGGCTTTTCAGAGACAACTCTGGCGATAAGGCTATCTGGCAATGCCCTGATTGTGGAATCATATGACCGCTTCAAGGACAGCAGCGGCAGAAGCAACTATCATTCCATCTACAAATTCCAGAAAGCTCAGGTGCCGGGTGGGCCAGCACCGGGAGAGACAAACCCAGGCGGCATGGGGCCTGGAGGAACAATACCGGGCAGCGTCCCAGCCGTGCTTGACCTGACTGGCGTCTGGAACTGCGATGACGGAGGAAAATACTACGTGCGCCAGATGGGCACTGCTGTATGGTGGTTTGGAGAGCAGGACCCCAACAATCCTGGCTGGTCCAATGTCATGCGAGGCAGCATCAGCGGCAATATCATCAACGCAGACTGGGCTGATGTTCCCAAAGGAGGCGCTATGAGTTCAGGCAACCTGGTCTTGCAGATAGTGTCAAATAACCAGCTTGTGGCCATATCCAAGACAGGAGGCTTCGGAGGATCGACCTGGACCAGGTGAAAACAGGGGGCAATTCGCGTTCACCTGTTTTCATTTCATCCATTTTTCCTAGCCGCACCTTTCCGGCTCTGCTGTATAGGGCCGGTTTTCTTTCAGGCACCACTGCATATGCCGCATGAGGTCTTTTATTCCCTCTTCACCGGCATTCGTCTCCCTGAGCTTCTGCACCATGACCTCGGCAAGACTTCCCTCTTCGATTCTCCTGGCTACGAGCGGCAGGTATCTCTTCTCTTCAGCAGTCGCGCTTTTCATGGCCGCTTTAAAGATCTGTTCAAGCTCAGGCCGCATTCCTGCCACGCCTCTCTTCATGGCATCCTCAAGCATGGCCAAAAGGCTGCTCTCGTCTTCCTCCAGCACCAGGTCTGAGCGCAGAAGAGCCAGGAGAAACGCAGAGAAGGCCATGTCCGAATGCAGGCACTCCTGCTCGTCAATGGCCTTTACCTCGAGGCAGCTTCTGGTGAAACGCACAATCACTCCCCGTGAGTTGACCCATTCCCTGCAGAGGATGCTTGCATCCTTTTTCTTGAGCTGCGAATAGATATGCCTGTTGATTTTTATATAATCGTCAACGCTGTTGAGCCTTTCAGGCAGGATGCCATGGCAGATCTCAGGAATGGCCGCCTGGTTCTCTCTGTAATAGACCAGACGGTTGTCCATGTAGGAATTGAGCTTTCCCTCTACAAGAGGCGAAGAGGCAGTCACAGCTACCAGATAGGGCAACAGAGAGCGAATCCTGTTGAACATGGCCACAAGCTCCTCCTTTCCTGAATAGGGAATGTTGACCTGCAGGGCCTGAATGTTGAGCCAGCCATGCTGATTGATGTTAAACAGCCGGTCATAGACCTCATAATATTCCTGCTCGTCATGATCCCAGTAGGTCGTCTCCTCAAGCCTCAGCAGAGGATGCATGCCAAGTCCCATGAATCCATACTCATTGCCCGTTGCACGATAAAGCTCAGAGAGCCCATGATACAGATTGTCCTCCAGATAGCTGAGGCTGCCCGGCCTTTTGGGAATCAGCTCGATTGCATGCTTTTGCAGCTCCTTGGATACCAGTATGCCACCAAAGGCTACCTCATGCTCCACCTGTCCGTGTATCCTCTCGATTATTCGGTCTGAAATGGCCAGGGGCCTGCAATTCATGTCGTTTATGGAGTATTCGTGCTCCGTTCCAATAGCCTCATTCATGGCCATATTCATCTCTTTTCGTCAAGTCTTATCTCTGCCACCAGATCAGTTTCCGGCTCATCGATCTTCAGGATCACTTCCATCTCCTCTGCAGGAATACCTTCGATCAGATGCATAATATTCTCTACTGAGGATTTAAATAGCTCATCATAGGCCTTTCGATTGGCCTTGAGGAACCGGACCATGGGGCAGATGCTCTCTCTTTTCAGAAATATCAGCAGCACATTGTCAATAATATCAAAGGTAAATGGCCCGGCCACGCAGGTCTCAGGCTTGATTGAATGAATGGTGCATTTTCCATCGTTAAAGAGCACACAAAAGCCGTCCTGTTTCAGGCGCAATCTTTTGTATCCGGCAAACTCAATAGCGTCCCTGGCCACACCATTCTTTAACAGGATATCTATTCTCTCCTGGCTTAAAGGCGGTCTGGCCTCAAAGCAGCAGCCGCCCTGCAAATGACAATCGTTGCAGGCCCGGCTCAGTGCTTCACATAGATAATCGTCCATCAGAGCATCATCTCTTGAAAACAAAAAAAGGATTTTCTTTACCTTTCTGAGAAGTCAATCTTGTAGGAGTAGCCCTCGTTTTCCGCCAGAGCAGAAGGCGGACAAATGCCAGCGGAGGCTCCAAGGCCATACTCTCCTTCAAAGCCATGTGCTCGCAGGGCCTTTTGGGAAAGCCCATCGGCATAATTGCCCACATCTCCTGTCATGAGATAGGATATGATCATCTGGAACATATCCGGATAATGGGCATCCTCTCCACCTTCAAGTGAGGGATTATCGTTGACCTCGATGACATAGAGCTTGCCGTTGCTCTCCTTGATGTCCACACCATAAAGCCCCTTGCCAATGGCATTTCCGGCCTGCTTGCCCAGATCTATGACCTCAGGAGGAACCTGGTCAGCTGAAACGCTTTCCACATCGCAGTAGACGACATGGCCGTTGACAGATGCCTGGATCTTGAATGTCTCTGAGGGAATGATATACCGGCAGGCATAGAGAAGCTGGCCGTTGATGACGCCAATTCTCCAGTCAAACCTGCTCTCGATGTACTCCTGCACCACAATCCAGTCCGATAGCTTGAAAAACCTTCGGGAGACTTTCAGCAGCTCTTCGACGGTCGAGACCTTCTCAACCCTCGCTGAAAAGGATGTGGAGGGCTCCTTCAGCACCAGGGGCGTGCCAAGGCTCTCGAAAAGCCCTTTGGCCATGGCCTCGTCCAGCTCCTTCTTCTTCAGGAATCTGGTCTCGGGCATGGAGACCTTATTCTTCATGAGGTGCATGTACATATTGATTTTGTCTGCACAGATCTGGATGGATCTGGGGTCGTCTATTACCGGGATGCCATACATTTGAGCCATCCTGGCTGCCACATAGGTCGTGTTCATGGGATCGGTATTGGCGCGGATGAAGAGAGCATCCAGCTTGGGAATCTTTTTGATGTCCACTGGGAAGATGAACTCGGCAGTATGTCCCATGCTCTCAGCCACATCCCGGCATTTCACGACTGCTGTTAGCTGTTCCGAACTGCTTAACGTCTGTCTATTGACGAAGATGCCTAGCTTACTCAAAACCTTTCACCCTCTTGTCCAGAAGGTCCTGCAACATTTCTGTTTCATTCTTTGATAATTGTGAATATTTCACAGGCGCGAGCGAGGACAGCCGGCAGCCTGATTCGTCCTTGACCAGGACTATTTCCACCAGCGGCAACCTGAAGACCTCGTAGATCCTCTCTGCCAGGCCCTGGGCCTGCTTGCAGCAGTTTATGGTCTTTCCGAAAATGGAAACGCATGTGGCCACAGTCGAGGTCTCGCTGATCTTCTGATAGCAGAATGGATACCTGCCCCGGTTGGTGACATGTTTGATCACCTTTTTTGCCTCCTCCAGGTCTGACACAAGGAAGTGGTCTGATGGCGTGGAGAAGTAGTTCAGGCCGTAGACTATGGCTGGAAGCGAGACATAAACATTGGAGATGATCCAATCGCAAACAGGAATTCCGGCGAGCTTTGCCTTCTCCAGGCAGATGGGGACGATATAGGCATCCAGCACATCGCTGCTGCTGGGTGTTGTCTTGATGCCATCGTTTTCATTTTTGACAATGGCATAGTACGGCTCGGTTTTGTAGAAATAACTCTCATTAACAATATATTGAGAGTCATGTTCCTTCAGAGTGTACATGATGTCTTTCTTAGGTATGTGGTCTCTACGTTTGTTCATTAAAACATCACCGCATAAACTGCGTGTGAAAAAACAGACTTGCATGATTGAGGGAACCCATGCGCCGCCATTTGGCACCGGTCCAGAACGCTCTCTACCCCTGTGCAGGGCTGACTACGGTATTTGCTCAGGCTACGGTGCCTCTCAGGATCGGATGCAATTTCATTCTCAGAAATTTGGATCTCCTCAAGGCTTACTAGCTGGCTGGTAGTATTTATCAGTGTCGACCTGTGGATGCTTTCTGTACGGCTCTGTCATATGCCGATGTTGCCCTCGTTTTATGGATAATCGGAATTCTCCTTCTGAAGGGCAGATCTTGCGCGAACAGGCCCGTTCGATCACAATTCCAAAAGCTGCATCATTTCCTCTGCAGTGAATGCAGCCAGGCTGCAGGTCTGTCCGGTACAGACAAAGGCCGCAGTCTTTCCGTCCTTTTGGTTCATTTTTTCTGTGAAAGGCGCAATCTTCTGGATGACGTTTCTGCCTGCTCCGCTCTCAGCAGCATATGCAATTTCTTGAATTTCCGGAACTTCTGCCACCCCTGCCGCCCCTTCTGCATATGTCGCTTCTTTTACATATGCCGCATTCGTCACATTTGTCACATTCGTCACATCTGCCATATCTTCACAGACCAGCAGCACCGATTTATTGGGCAGAAATCTGGATCTTATGGCACGAAGCATTCCGG
>DAONDW010000005.1:11679-21129 GCA_035402785.1 Methanothrix sp.
CTTTCCTTTGGTGGAGAAGAATGCCCTGGCCAGATCCCAGGCTAAAGCCTCCAGTTCTGTTGACCCAGTCATATGAGAAAGCCTGAGAGCATTTTGCAGAGCAACCGAATTTCCGCATGGAATGGCTGCATCATAGTACTCCTTTTTTCGCAGAGGCAGAGCCTCTCCATCATCCGGCGTGAAGAACAGTCCTCCATGCACATCGTCACGGAAATGCTGCATCATGCTCCAGTTGAGCTGCAATGCTGCTTTCAGATATCTGGCATCAAAGACCGTCTCATAGAGGTCGATCAATCCCCAGACAAAAAATGCATAATCGTCCAGATTGCCTTCAATGCCTGCTTCTCCAAGGTAGCGGTGCAGCAGCCTGCCATCATCTGTCAGCATCTGCCTCAAGATGAAGTCCGCAGCCTTTGCTGCAGCCTTTGCATATCGATCGTCCTCGAAAGCCTGGGCAGCTTTTGCCAGGGCAGCAATCATCAGGCCATTCCAGTCTGTGAGAATTTTGTCATCTCTGTTTGGGCGCACCCTCTTCTGTCGTGATTCAAAGAGCTTTTCTCTGATCTTCTCCACTCGAAGAAGAAGCTCTTTTTCGTTGATTTGAAGAGCAGATGCCGCGCTCTGCAGCCTGATGGTCTGCCGCAAAATGTTCTTGCCATTTTCATAGTTTCCGCTCTCATAAATGTCATAGAGCCGGATCATGAGCCTGAACTCACTGGCGTCCAGGATTTCTTTCAGCTCTTCAGAGGTCCAGAGGTAGAACCTGCCCTCCATTCCCTCGCTGTCTGCGTCCTCTGCAGAGAAAAAGCAGCCTTCCGGAGCGGTCATGTCCCTCAAGACATATTCCAGGATCTCCCCTGCGGTTTTCGCATATTCCTCTTTTCCTGTTGCCTGATAGGCCTCGGTGAATGCCATGGTCATCAGAGCCTGATCGTAGAGCATCTTTTCGAAATGAGGAACCAGCCATTGACCGTCTGTGGAGTACCTGTGAAAGCCAAATCCCACATGATCATAGATGCCACCCATGCGCATGGCCAGAAGAGTTTCCTCAACCATCTTCAGGGCCTGATCTTCCCGGTACCTCTTCCAGTAGCGGAGAAGAAATAGGAGGTTGTGGGGCGCAGGGAATTTCGGGGCAGAGCCAAAGCCGCCGTTGCTGGAATCGTAAATGCTGGCAAGAGCTGCATAGCCACTTTTCAGCAGAGCCCCGTCCGGCAAGTCTCCTCTCTTCTGCCGTCCAGCCTGTAAACCGCTCGCGTCATGCGACGCAGCATTTGAAGGCGCAGTCTCTGATGATTCAGATGGTTCTGATGATTCAGATGACATGATCTCAGGCGATCCCGCCTCCACCTGCTTCAGGTGATCCATGACGCTATCGGCAAGCTTGAGCAGATCGCCTCGTCTATTTGCCCACAGTTCGGTGATCTGGGGGATTATCTCCATCATTCCAGCCTGGCCGAAGCGCCCGGTTTTTGGAATATACGTGGCAGCGAAGAAGGGCTTTTTGTCAGGAGTCATGATTATGGTCAGAGGCCAGCCACCTCTGCCCGTCATCGCCTGGGCAGCGCTCATGTAAATCTGATCGATGTCCGGCCTCTCCTCTCTGTCAACTTTTATGCAGATGAATGTCCGGTTCATGAGACTGGCCACGCCCTCGTCCTCGAAAGACTCGCGAGCCATGACATGGCACCAGTGGCATGTGGAATAGCCGATTGAGAGGAACACTGGCCTGTCCTGCTTAAGTGCGGCCTCAAATGCCTCATCTCCCCATGGATACCACTGCACTGGATTATGGGCATGGGCGAGCAGATAGGGGCTTTTCTCGCTCTTGAGGCGGTTTGCAGAGGAAGAAGATGCTGGAACTGAATTATTCTGGCTTGCCATACGATCATCTACCATGGTCGCTATGTTATTTAGACAATGTGTTCGAGGGATTAATTAAATATAAAAATAATAAAAAATAAAAAAACAAGAACTTAATACAGACGGATGTCGTTTGGCGAGACCAGGGGATTGGTGGCAATTCCCGGGGTTATATCAAGATAAACCACATCACCTTGATCGTAAATGGGCAGTCCTGCAATATTCACATTGCCATTGGCATTGTAAAATGCCAGCTTGGCGATCGGAGTTCTTTGCAGAGTACCGATGATACCGCCTGGTGTTGAAGCCATGAATGGGGTCAATGGCTTTGCAGAGTCAGGATCGTTTAGAGAGACGCGAGAGCCTGCAGGGAAGCCTGCATTTGCGGTGATTCTGATATCATTTGTTTCGGTTATCGGTGGCGTGGTCGGCACGGAGGGCGATATTGCTTTCAGATACACCGGGTCGCCCATATCATATCCCAGCCCGCCAGTCGCATCCATATAATAGAAGCTAGTCAGGCCAGCGGAAGGAAGAGGTGGCGGCGGCATTACCAGAGTTTGACCTACATCGGAATCAGTCGGCTGCACATAGGATCCGGCTGGGTAAGCTGCAAAGCCAGTGAGCCTGATGCTGTTTGTTTGAACCTGTGGCGGGAATCCCAGTCCAAATTTTAAATAAGCGACATCATTGTCATCATATATCCCCGGTGTCGAGCCGATATCCCAGTAGTATACTGCTGCAACAGCCTGCACACCAGAATACTGGCTCAATGGAAGCCCTACATCCTGATCTCCTGTCTGCACCTTCGTTCCATATGTTCCCTGTGCTGCCGCCTGGCCTGATGCAAGAATTGCCAGGCTTAGCAGAATGCATGCCAGTATTTTATTATTCACGGTTGAACACCTCATTTTAATTAAATATCTACAAATTTATTTTACAAATTCCGAAAGGCAGATCCATTGTTTTCTGCTGCAAGTCTCAACTTCAGTCTGGATAAATGCGCAATCGGATCGCATTGCAGCTATATCTATTTCTGTTAGATACCTTTAAAAACTTATTCTTTTTAATTTTATAATTAATTTTATCAGTTCTTTACAAAAATTATTCATATAATTATTATAATGACTTGGAAAGCACATAGCGTTCATTGCATTTGATCTTTGGTGTTTCCATATCAATTTCGCATTTGTGCGCTTCACTGTACCATTCGTTTTTCTTTGTAGACTGGATATATGCGGAGAGCACCTTCGCGATAGCCTTCTGAAGACATATCCTGGAGGAAATATCCTGCTCCGCAGAGGGATGTAATGAAACCGTTCGACCTGGAACAATTACATTTATCTTTTAATAGTCATTCTCTGTTACCACTATGGTTATGCAGACTACAACTACTATCATCCTCTTGAATATCCATATGATAAAAACTCCCAATTGCATTCGATATGTTTATATCTCTTCAAAACAAATTCTTTGAATACTGAATCAAATAAAGGGATGAATCGAAATGAAGGGAGTAGTAATAGCAACAGCTTTGCTTATAATGCTCTGCTGCTGTGTGGCACTGGCCAATCCACCATTGGTTCCGCCAGTACAGTACGAGCAGTTTTGCGAAGCACAAAAGGTATCCGGAAATGGCATCGTCGATGTCAGCACGTCGATCGTTGACAAGAAGATCGCTCTGGAATACTATAATAACATGGCCGGAGACGGCGATTTCGAGCTTGACCAGGAGCATGCTTACTCGCAGAATTCGGATAAGCTGCAGAGAAATATCACCTCGGTCAACGGAGGCAACGAAACCCAGCTCAATTTATATCAGGCTACGAAGCTCACCTATTCCAGCCCCGACACACCGCTCACTGGCAGCGAGTTTTTGCATTCCAAGGAGTTTTATGGAGGCATAGGCGCCAAGGTTCAACAGGCTTTCGCCGTTTATGAGATGGAAAAGGATCAGAAATCATTCTTCGTCTCAACCACGCCCTACAATCCACAGGAGCCGGCACAGACCCTCAATCAGGACTATCTGCAGCTTCTGGCACAGTACTATCCGCAGGAATATGCCCAGTACATGTCTGAGTCCACCCACACCATGACACCAGAGCAGCTCATCAAGGAGCTCAAGGAAGCCGGAAGGGACACAGACCGTGTGGCTGAGCTGATGGGCAACAATGCAGCCCACGTCATCGGCATGGACGCAAAGGTCTCATTCAACGGCACATGGGGAACTGACGCCTCCTGGCACAAGATATTCTACAAGGACGTCAAGGCCCACGAGCTGTTCTCAGGAACCTTCGAGGCAGAGAAGCTCATCAAGTTCCATGAGAATCCCGTCCCTGAAAAGGAAAGAGTTCCCTGCGACGGCATCGATTGCTAGATGATCAGCAATTGATCCATTCTTCTTTTTTATGACTTCTTCCCTTGCCCATGAAGGGACGGGGCTTCCTGCGTAGTCGGTCCAGCTTGTTTGATCCTTTAATCCTGCGAGTTAGACTCCAAGTGCCAGCCTCAGAGTATTCCTGACAGCCGGCGCAAGTCCGAGAGTGATCAGGGTCAGCTTTGTGAGGTTTTTCAGCGACGGCTCATGCAAGGACCTGTCGATCATCCAGAGCACAGGCAGCAGGATGGCAAGCTTCAGGGGAAACATGACTGCAGCCGTCCCTGTGAGATTGATGAGATACGTTGGGACAACATGCTTTTCGTAGTAGCCGAACCAGTCCACTCCTATGTAGGTGGAGCTTGCATCCAGCATGTGGGAATAGATGATCATCATATTAAACCGATCTCTCAAAAAGTCAAGGGCTGATATCCGGCTTCGCAGGAAAAAGAATACTCCAGCGAGGCTTGAGCCCAAAAGGAAGACGGCAGCAATGACCCATCCATTTTTAAGTCCGACAGACGAGAGAAAGGCCAGATTGCCAGCAGTCCAGATGATTCCAATCGCCGCATATTTTGCGTGAAACCTCTCCCCCCAGATCCATCTGGTGAAAAGCAGGCATGCAGCAGTCCCGAAAAAGACCAGGAAGAATATGAGCGGTGTGATGAGCAGATATCTCCAGGGCGCTGCCACCAGATCGGCGTCCTCGATCACCCTCAGGCTCGATCCGACCAGGATATAAGGCAGAGTATAAAGCACCAGATCATCATCGATTGATACCTTCAGGCGTCCAAGCAGCCTGATCAGCCCAAGAATCGCCAGGCCCAGGATTATCGCCCAGGTGATGGTATCCACAGGATTGTAGCTCGTGTCGTGGATGATGGGATCTATGTAGTACCGGTGCGCAAAATCGGCCACTTGAGTGGCAAAAGAATGGGCAAATTCAAGGGCAGATGCAGAGGGAAATTCAGAGGCAGAGGCGTGAAGGACGCTGGATAAATCGGTCACGAAGAGATGTTTGCATCGTCTCATATTTCAGGAGTTCGAATGAGATTGCTTGACAGATTCAAAGGTTGGCGGAAAGTATTTATATTGAAAAAGTAAAAAGCATCATGTCCGTTTTCTGATTTTAGTTGAGGTAATTAAATGGTCGAGGTGTTCAAAGGTACAACTACGGTAGGTGTACTCTGCGATGGAGGTGTAGTACTTGCATCGGAGAGCCGTGCTACCATGGGCAGCTTCATAGCCAGCAGCACTGCCAAGAAGATCTATCAGGTAGATGACCTGGTGGGCCTGACCACGGCAGGTGTGGTGGGAGATGCCCAGTCTCTGGTGCGAATGGTTCAGGTGGAGGCCCGTCTCTACAAGATGCAAAGGGGCGAGAACATGACTGTCAAAGCCATAACATCTATGCTCGCCAACATCCTTTCCTCCCGCCGCTACTATCCATTCATGGTTCAGTTGATCATGGGCGGCGTGGACCGGTATGGCCCCAAGATCTATTCGCTCGATGCACTCGGCGGCCAGATCGAAGAGCGCAAGGTGGTTTCAACCGGATCAGGTTCGCCAATCGCCTACGGCGTACTGGAGGCCATGTACAAACCAGGCATCAGCATCCAGGATGGAACCGTTCTGGCAGCAAAAGCAATTCACAGTGCCATGAAGCGCGATTCTGCTTCAGGCGACAAGATCGAGCTCGTCAGAATCACAGATAAATATGAGGAGGTAGGCGAGCCGGAGTTTTCGGAGATCATGAAGCTCCTCTAACCTTTTTTGGATGTGTTCTATTGTCAGTAGAAGAAGTACTTTTTGAGCTCAAACGCAAGGTGCAGAGCAAGCTGCCCCCGGACATAGGCGTCACGGGGCTGGAATTCGAGGGTCCCGAGCTGGTCGTTTATACCGATGATCCAAAGAAGCTCGCGGATGATGGGGAGATCATAAGAAACCTGGCCAAAGAGCTGAGGAAGCGCGTGGTTGTACGTCCTGACCTCAAGGTTCTGGCGGAACCTGAATCTGCCATCGGCAAGATCCAGGAGGTTGTTCCCAAGGAAGCCGTCCTTACCAACTACTATTTCGATGGAGAGACAGGCGAGGTGCAGATAGAAGCCG
The DNA here is from genome assembly GCA_035402785.1 of Methanothrix sp. Lineage (GTDB taxonomy): Archaea > Halobacteriota > Methanosarcinia > Methanotrichales > Methanotrichaceae > Methanothrix. The sequence continues at coordinate 18,029 of DAONDW010000005.1, forward strand.
AGAAGCCCGGCCTGGTCATTGGCCGCCACGGTGCCACTCTTCGCGAGATCACAAAGCTCATCGGCTGGACGCCGAAGGTTGTCCGAACTCCTCCGGTGCGCTCAGCTACAATTGCCAACATCAAGGATTATCTGAGGAGCGTTCAGGATGAGAGAAAGGTCATCTTGCGCACTGTTGGCCGTAAAATCCACAGGGATATAGCCTCCAAAGACCAGTGGGTCCGAATATCAACCCTCGGAGGCTGCCGCGAGGTAGGCCGCAGCTGCATGCTTCTATCCACTCCTGAGTCCAGGATAATCATCGATTGCGGTGTGAATGTGGGATCGGATGACTCGGCCACGCCCTATCTTTATGTGCCTGAGGTCTATCCACTCAACCAGATAGATGCCGTCGTTCTCACCCATGCGCATCTCGATCATGCGGGCCTGATCCCCATGCTTTATAAATACGGCTATGAGGGGCCCATTTACTGCACTCCGCCCACCAGAGATCTGTTTGTGCTTCTTCAACTGGATTACATCGAGATTGCCGGGCGCGAGGGTAAGAGGCTGCCCTATGATTCGGGCATGATTCGCGAGGCAATCAAACATACAATTACCCTCAACTATGGAGATGTGACGGACATCGCTCCCGACATCAAGCTGACCATGCACAACGCCGGCCATATTCTGGGATCATCCATTGCGCATTTCCATATTGGAGAAGGCCTGTACAATGTGGCCTTCACAGGCGACTACAAGTTCGAGAGGACAAGGCTCTTCGACCCGGCTGTCTGCAATTTCCCAAGGCTTGAGACGCTTGTGACCGAGGCCACCTACGGCGGAGCAAACAGCCTTCAGCCATCGAGAAAAGAGGCAGAAACTAATTTAATAAAAGTAGTCAAGGACACAATCAGCAGGGGCGGAAAGGTCATCATCCCGGCTTTCTCTGTGGGCAGAAGCCAGGAGGTCATGGTGGTTTTGGAGGAGGCCATCCGAAAGAAGGTGATCGATGAGGTGCCGGTCTGTCTGGACGGAATGATCTACGAGGCGACAGCCATCCATACGACATATCCTGAATACCTCAATAATGATCTACGCGAGCTCATATTCCATAAGGGAATCAATCCATTCCTGGCCCAGTGCTTTGTGCAGGTGGAGAGCCCCAAGCAGAGGACTGAGATCATCGAAGGGCCGCCATGTGTGATTCTGGCCACAAGCGGCATGCTCAACGGCGGACCGGTCCTTGAGTATCTCAAGAAGCTGGGGCCAGATGACAGGAATACCCTCGTCATCGTGGGCTATCAGGCTGAGGGAACTCTTGGCAGGCGCATCCAGAAGGGCTGGAAGGAGCTGCCACTTTCTGTAGAGGGAAAGACCCAGACTGTGAAGATCAATCTTGAGGTCACAACAGTTGACGGCTTTTCAGGGCATTCCGATAGGCAGCAGCTCATGGAGTATCTGCGGCGCATCTATCCAAAGCCCGGCAGGGTTCTCACAAACCATGGCGAAGAGGGCAATTGCCTCGATCTGGCAAGCTCCATTTACAAGAGATACAGGATACCGACAATGGCTCCCATGAACCTGGAGACGATCAGGCTGATCTGAAGCTGATGCCTGGAACATTGCACCAAAAAGCTTTATCAAATCAAAGAGATAATACCATCGAGAGGTTCTTTGTGACAGGAAAGAGAACGCGGATCATCAATGATCCATCTGATCTGGTCCCATTGCTTCAAGCCTTCGGCTCAGATGTCCATAAGAAGATCTTCGATGAACTGAGCCGAGAATGGCGCACCGAGCGTGAGCTGGAATCCATGATTGGCGATGAGACCAGCGTTCACAGGAGCGTGGCGCTTCTCCGAAAGAGCGGCCTCATCGAGACCAAATGGAGAGTGCCGGAGCCTGGAGCAAGCCCGGAAAAGGAATATCATTCCACCTACTCCCGGGTGCAGGCCAGCTTTGGGGCCACCATGGAGGATCTCAGTGAGCTGATAAGCCTGACCTTCATGTCTGATGAGGAGCTGAGGGCGGTGACGGAGAAGCTGCAGACAATGGTCAACGGCGGGAATAACTCCCTCTCCAACCTCTCCAGAGAGCTGGGCTTGAGCCAGATATTCATTCGTGGCGTTGCCAAGAGGGCAGAAGGCCTGGCTGTGAGAGGCCAGCGCATCGAGCCTTATGTTGAGGACTTCTAATGAGCAGCGTATTACAGAGCAAAAGGGAAAGCTCACGTTTTCAGATACTTGTCGAGATCGCTGCCCATCAGCCCAATCTCAGGCAAAAAGAGGTGGCAGAGAAGCTGGGTGTCACTCCACAGGCCATATCCGAGTACATCAAGGAGCTGGTTTCTGACGGGCTGGTGACGACAGACGGACGGATGCGCTACAGCATCACCAAAGAAGGCGTGGAATGGCTTCTTGAGAGCGCCGCAGAGCTGAAGCGCTATGCAAGGGTGGTGATGGAGGACATCATAAGCCATGTCTCAGTCTGGACGGCCATTGCCGAAGCCGATCTGGTTGAAGGGGAGCGCGTATCTCTGGAGATGAGGTCCGGCCTTCTTTATGCCAATAGAAAGGACGGGATAGAGGCCACGGGAGTTGTCATTGCAGGTGTGCGATCGGGAGAGGATGTGGGCGTCTCAGATCTCAGGGGGCTGATCAGCCTGGATGAGGGGCGGATTATACTCTGCAAGGTGCCGCGAGTGCAAAATGGAGGCTCGCGCAAGGTTGATTTGCAGGCTTTAGCCGAGCAGCTATCCCGCGCGAAGATGGTGGGCTGTCTTGGCATTGAGGCGCTTGTGGCTTTGCGAAAGTTGGGACGTGAGCCAGACATCATCTTTGGTGCCAAAGAGTTTGCAGTTGAGGCTGCCTATCATGGCATCACATCAGTGATCGTGAGCGTGGACGAGCAGATTCCAAGCCTGCTCACCCGCCTTGAGTCCGAGGGCCTGAAGTATGAGCTTATCGATCTCACTTCAGGATAAACATTTTTCAGGATAGACATTTTTAATGACATTTCAGGTCCTGGCGCAGGCGGATAGGTCCCGCATACTATTGCTGCCTCAGAGCGGCAGCAAGACTCTTTTCGAGGGATATCTGCGGCTCAAGGACATGCCCCAGG
>DAONDW010000006.1:0-9177 GCA_035402785.1 Methanothrix sp.
AAAAAGGCTTAAATGAGCGGTTGTCCGAAGGGCCAGCATGGATGAGGCCTGCAGACTGATCAAGAAATTGGGCGCAAGCGACGATTACTTCGAACGCCAGAAGGCGGCATGGGAGCTGGTCAAGCTCGGTGATGCGGCTGTGGATGATGTCGCGCACGCTCTGGAAAATGGCGAGTTTTCCGATCTGCGTTACAAGTCCGCCTGGATTTTAGGAAAAATCGGCAGCCACAGGGGCGTAGAACCTCTCTGCCGGGCCATGCTCAATGATCCGGATCATGTCGTTCGCGAATGGTGCGCCGCTGCCCTGGAGGCAGTAAAAAGCAAAGAAGCTGTTCCCGCGCTGGTTTTGGCCATGAAACGCGACAGCGCCAGGGATGTGCGGCTGCGGGCGGCTGTGGCCCTGCGTGCGCTTGGTGCATCTGAGGCCCTGCATGACCTTCTCTGCTATTCCGAGCCAGAAATCCGGGGAATGGCAGTCACCGGCCTTGCCAAGATTAGACACTACGAGTCATTGCCGGATGTGGCCAGGCTCATGAAAGACGAAGATATGGATGTGCGGCGCAGAGCGGCAGCCTTTATGGGTGAGGTGGCATGCGATGAGGCCCTGGAGTGCCTGGCCATAGCCCTGCAGGATGAAGCGAGCGCTGTTCGATCTGAGGCCCTTAAATCTCTCGGCAAGATCAAATGCGAAAAAGCCTGTGACCTGGCCCTGTCGGCCTTAAAGGACCTGGACTGGCAGGTGCGCTACACCGCAATTACATCTTTGGGAGAGATCGGACACAATAAGGCACTTGACGCCCTCATAGAGGTCATGTTCGGCTCCGAGGACGAGGAAATCCGAGCATGGGCAGCCTGGAGCCTGGGAGAGATTGGAGATGCGAGTGCCATCGAACCTCTGCAAAAAGCCTATAAAACCTGCCCCACCGAGGTCATGAAGAAGGCCAGGGATTCTCTGATCGAGGTATTCAAGGTGGAGATATGAACCGAGGGTTGAATGAGCGAGGATAGATGCTTGACGCTGAAATTCAGAAGAATCAGGTTCAATTAGAATTGCTGCAAAGGATTTGGCTTTTATTGCCGGGTCTCTTGACCAGGCGCTTTCAGGCCTCCTCCTCTGCAATTTTCAGGGCAGACTTCAGGCTGTTATCTTGCTTTTGGCAATGAACTTGATGAGATCCTGCCCGAGCCTTGCCTTCTTCTGGATCTGGCTGGCCAGGTCATCCAGAGATGTGCCACTGGCTGAGAGGGCGCGGATCTCTTCCATTGTGTCCTCATCGACTGTAAAGTATTCATCCAGGTCCTTTCTGTGCCCCCAGACATCTCCTTCCAATAGCTCAATGCCCTGCATATCCAGGAATACCTGAATGGCGCTGGACATTGTCTTCCTGTAGGATGGCGGAACCTGAATCATTCTCAACCTGGGGCATCTCTGCATCAAGCTGAGAAAGTCTACATTGCTGGCGCGAAATGCCAGATGTACCATCTTTTCATTGGGGTTGAGATTTGGAATCTCATTCTTTGAACTGATGACCCGAAGTCTCATGATTGCACCAATCTATCAAAGAATATTTCATGATATTAATAGACACTTAAAGTGGATACATGTGTATAGTACGATATGCATAGCCAGAAAACATGGGAATAAATGATGATTTGTTACAATTCAATAGGCTAAAATTAATGATAATGATAAAAGATTATAATATTCTAGGATATGTCTGACTGTGCCTGCTGCAATGCATTATCTCTTCTTTCCCGGCTTTCCAGCCTGAACAGACTGAGGATCAACAGCATCTTCAGGAAGTGGAAGCTTAGCAGCATCTTCCAAGCTTCCACACAGATCATGAGGCCGCAATGTGAATATCCTTCTGCAAAAGCCCTTCTCATCAACCCTGGGAACGCTTTTCTTCAGGGTGGCATAGCCTATTAGCATCTCACCCGCTGGCGGCCTGAGTGGTCCAGTCCGGATGCTGCAAAATAGAAATTTCTGGCGAACGAATTTCATTCTGGCAAGAGACTCTCGATCTTTCATCCAGATTATTTTATCTTCGTCTGCATAAGGATAATTCGTCATGCTCATACGCCAGAGCTATTGCAAACCACCAGAGTCCTTTTCCGGCTCACGCTGCTGTGAGCTGCAGCTCTTCAAACTGGACAGAAATGATGCTGCAACCAGCGGGCTTGACATGATTGCAGGAAGCCCCATCTCATCTAAAACCCTGCTGCATAGCTTCATAGGCTCAACTCTCAGATCGGGATTTTCCCCGATCACCCTCTGCACACATTCGTGGATGCTTTGCAGATACCGCCGACCCCCGGCAATTGCCCGATGGGCTTCATAATCCTTCCTCGGATCATCCCATGCAGAGAGGAGAACCTCGACACCATCGAGTGCATCCAGCCTCTGAATGGAACGAAGCGACTGATCAATGTCCTGATAGATTGGCATATCACCAAAAACCGGGATCGCATCAGCAGCAAAGAGCGCCCGGTCCTGCTTTTGCCACAGGGATATGGATCCGGCAGAGTGGCCCGGAGTGTGCAGGACCTGCAATTCAAGCCCTCCTTTAAGATCCAGGATGTCGCCATCCTCCAAAATCCGGTCAACTGCAATCGATCCACCAACCAGTGAACCAAACCCCGGAACAGGCCTTTCCTTTTCCTGCAGATCTATGTTCTCTATCCATGCTCTTTCTGCTGCATGAGCCGCCACGGTGCATCCAGAAAGACGCTTGATTGCTGCAGCCGAGCCTATGTGATCGGGATGAGAATGGGTCAGAACGAGAAGGGTGATATCATTTATGGCCCGTCCGGTCTTTTGCAGATAATCGGCAATTATTCTCTCGCTGTGAGCGATCCCGCTGTCGATCAGACAGACCTCTTCTCCGTAAATGAGATATGCGTAGACGAATCTGTCTCTCTTTCTTCCGTCTGGCGCTGTTATCTGAAAAGGGATCTTCAAAGCATGGATGTGATCGGTGACCTGCATTTCTTCATTTCCTCATCATTTGACGCTGCAGGACAGAAGAGCCGCCCGCAGCGCTTCAATCTTGGTGGGCTTGCTGATATAGCCATCCATTCCTGCAGCAAGACACATCTCTCTGTCGCCCTTCAGTGCAGAAGCAGTCATTGCTATGATCATAGGTCCGTTATGCATTCTTCGCCGGATCTCCCTTGTAGCCTCAAGGCCATCCATCTCAGGCATCTGCACGTCCATGAAGATCACATCGTAGTGCTGCCGCTGCAAAGCCTGCAAAACCTCTATGCCATTGGCTGCAACGTCTGCCCGGTAGCCTAGCTTATCGAGCATCCGCTTGGTCACCACCTGGTTGACTGCATTGTCCTCTGCCAGCAGTATCGAGAGATCGTAATTCAGCAGTCCCTGAACATTGCCCTCTGGCTGGGGCTGAGAGCTGGTCTTGAATAGGTCGTTTGGCGGAGTTGATGTGCTGGTTGCTGGCAGGGTGAAATGAAATTCGGACCCTTTATCAACCTCGCTTTTCACCCAAATCCTACCACCCATTTTCTCCACAAGTTTTTTGCATATCGCAAGGCCCAGGCCGCTACCACCATATCTGCGGGCAATGGTTGCATCGATCTGGCTGAATGACTGAAAGAGGCGTCCGATCTTCTCTTCAGGTATGCCAATTCCAGTATCCTTCACCATAAAATGAAGCTCATAACGATCATCATCCTGCTCAAGTGGTCTGGCAGATAGGTTAACCAATATTTCTCCTTTTTTGGTGAATTTCACACCATTATGCAGCAGATTAATCAACACCTGGCTGATTCTGGTAGGATCTCCCAGGACCAGCTCCGGAGACCCTTCTTCTATGTTGCAGGTTATTTTCAGCCCTTTTTCAGTGGCTGTTGTAGCCACAAGATCCACGCAGGATTCAATGCAGCTACGCAGATCGATTATCTGAGACTCCAGCTCGATCATATCAGCCTCGATCTTGGTCAGATCAAGGATGTTGTTGATTATGACCAGCAGTGTGTCGCCGCTGTTTCGAATGATCTCGACATACTCCCTTTGCCTGTCGCTGAGATTCTCATCCAAAAGAAGGCCAGTGAGGCCTATGATTGCATTCATCGGAGTGCGTATTTCGTGACTCATGTTTGCCAGAAATTCCGACTTGGCGCGGGTGGCCTTCTCAGCTTCTTCCTTGGATCTCTGCAGCTCTTCCTCGGCATGCCGCCGGTCCGTTATATCACGAATGGACTCGATAGCTCCCCAATATCTTCCCTCGGAATCATAGAGAGAGGCGGCGCTGCCCAGAAGGTATGCCTCCCTGTCTATTAACCTGGGAATATGGGCTTCTGCAGTTATGGAGCCATCGTCTTCTTTCTTTATATTATGATATTTAATATCTAATTCCGATGAATCGGAGCTGATGGTCATGTCTATAAGTATCGGTCTCTTTTTTCCATAGAATGGCAGCGCATATTCATAGTCGCCTTTGCCCATCATATTTTCGGATTTTGTGCCAGTCATCCTCTCAATGGCACGGTTCCAGGCGATAACCCTGCCTTCTTTATTGATGACAAAGGTGGCATCAGGCAAAAAATTTATTATAGCCGTCAGGCGGCGCTCTGACTCCCTCAGGTCGCTCTCCATCTTCTTGCGTTCGCTGATGTCAAGAGCTGCATGAACCACTCCCACAATCCTTCCCTCATCGTCTTTGAGCGGACTGCTGTGCGAAAGCCATATCTTTCCATCTGGAGCCGCGAGCTCTCCCTCTTCGGCCTGGCCAGTCTTCAGGGCTTTTACTGCAGTGCAACCCGGACATGGTTCATCGATATTGTAAATGACTCTAAAGCATTGCTTTTCTATGATATCATCAAGCACACAGCCCTTGAATTGCTCTACAGGTTTATTGGCCCAGATGATCTGCATGCCAGGGTCGAGGTATTCCACAACGACGCTCTTCAAGCCGCTCAGAATGGCTGCCTTTTCCTGTTCGGATTTTCGAAGCGATACCTCGGCCTGTTTTCGCTCCTCGATCTCCTGCAGAGTCGTAGTGAGCAATTGATCCCGTTCATCGAATGCCGCCTTTTGGCGAATGAACATCAGCACGATGATCAGACTGACAGAAGCCGTGATTATGGAATAATTTATCAATTGAGAATATTGGTATCCCCAGATGAGCAGGAAGAAAGCGCATCCAATTCCAATGGCCGGCAGGAAATGAATCCATTTGTCCTTATTGATGACGATTGGTCCTGAAGCCTTCTGGGAATCAGCATCCTCAGGACCTGCCTGGATCACCCCGGCCAGCCATATCAGCAGATATGTCAGCAGCCAGCCAAGATCGAGAAGACCTCCTGAGACAAATGTGTCATTTTTAATCTGTATTGTGAATATGACATCTGCGATTAAAAAGATCATCATTCCCATGGCCAAAAGGAGTGCAGGATATCGTTTCATGGAATTGAGCTTTAAAAAAAGCAGCTCCATCAGGGAAAGGAACATTACCAAATCCATGATCGGATAGGCTGCTGCAACCAGGAGTTCAAAGGATATGGATGGATAGGAAACGACAATTGGTCCTATGAGATAAACCCAGAATACCAGAGCTGCAGATACTATGACAATGGCGACATCCAGCAGGATTTTATGCTTTTCTCTGGGAGAGATGGGCTCCTCTGGCATGAGAAAGATGCCTGCTGCAAATATTGGATAGAATGCGAGATATCCGATGTCAGCCAGAGATGGAAATGGATCTTCATGAAAGATCACCTCTATTACCGACCAGGCGGTCTCCCCAAGTGCATTGAAAGCAAGAGCTACTGCCAGCAGAAGCCATGCTTTTCTGGCTCTTCCAGCAGAATGTCGTGCTGCAATAATCATGCCAGCACAGGCTAAGAGGCTGCATAAAATTGTGATCATGCTCACGATAGGCAGTTCTATCTCCTCATTTTTGATAAAGATGGATGCAACCAGAAATGCGATTACGATTGCCACCGCCAGCATTGCGGCTGAGCGCAGGGATGGGATTCTGTTGCTCACTGCCATATCATTTAATCTGATCAGATAACCTCCCGTAGCAAAGCTGTATAGAAATAATGAAATACTTGCCGAAAAAGGTTTTGGTGGTCTGCAATTCTATTTAGAAAAATACAGATAATATATAATGATATTCAGGCAGAATTCTATAAATCTCCAATTTCAAATGATTATAATCTCGCGAATATCGTATTTGGCTTGCATTTATGGAAATGTCAGATGTCTTTAGGAGGCCTCTTAATCAAATTTTATGCGGCCCATAGTTTTATATATAAATCACTTGATTTTAGATAGGAGTCGCTCAAAATTCTGGAGATCATGCAGACGGGATCAATTCTGGCCCGGCCCTGCTATGAAGCTCTGTCCAGTTATGACTAGTACCAAAAGATTTATTACATTTTAAGATTAATTGTATAATTGGAGTGTATCTCCAGATAGGGTGTATTAGCATGACAGAGAGTGAATTGTCCAAAAGGTCGATGTTGAGGAGAGTAGTGGTAAAGGATTCAGCAGTTGCATTTATTGCCAGAGGAGGCCGCCTCTTCTCAAGACAGGTCATAGAATCTGATCCAGGAGTAGAAGATGGAGAACTGGTCTCTGTGGTGGATAAAAGGCAGAATTATCTGGGAGAAATGCAGGTCTATTTCACTCCTTAGCTGCCTTCCGCTGGAATGCACAGGTGGATGGTAGACTCTGCATCCTGGGGGTGAATCAATTTTTTTTATGCTGCTTTGAGCCTATTATCAGGGATCTGTTTTACAAACGGTTTGTTGGACAGGAGCAGCCATAGCACAAGGCAGGTTGATCCTGTGAGGATGTTCATAACTCCAAGGGCCCGGATGGTATCGCTCCATGGATAGGAGATGATGCTCATTCCAACGCTTCCCATAAAAGTGCCAAAGCAGCTCATGAGTGCCGCAGCCGATCCGGTATCTCCTTCTTGCTGCTCCAGCATCAGATTTGAGCCGGGAGTTCGCACGAAACTGCTCATCATTGTGGACGGCAACAGCGCCAGAGCAAAGACTCTTGGATCCAAATCGCCCAGCAGAGCAACAAAAGACCCGCTGAATGCGATGATGCAAAATGAGGCCATGATGATTGCTTTGCGGGCAAAGCGTCGCGACAGCCGCAGGTAGAGCATTGGCCCGCAGATCATGCCAAGTGCATTGAAGGCAAAATAGTAGCTGTAGGTCTGCTCGCTTTCGTGAAAGCCATTGATATAAATATACGAGGATGAGGCGATGAATGCGAGGCTTGAGACGCTCAGAAGCGAGAAGATCATGAGCATTGCGGCAAAACCGGGATTCCTGGCCACTGTTGCAAGCCTTCCCCAGGCCTGCCTCATGGTTCCTGTATAACGTTCCCTGGCAGTTTCCTCATAAGCTACTGACAGCGCAAATGCGAAAAGTCCAATGCCTCCCAGGATCAGGAACACTCCTCTCCACGATGTCATGCTGAGCAGGAAAGCTCCAATTACCGGTGCAGCCATTGGAGATATGAGAACCATCGATTGCACCAATGCGAGGATTGTCTCCCGGTTTTTGCTGTCATAGACATCCTTGATGATGGCCGTGGCCACGGAGAATGCGCCACTTCCTCCGATGGCCTGAATAATTCTGAAAAAAATCAGGTGATAGATGTTCTCCGAACCAGCGCACAGAAAGCCAGCCAGGGAATAGATGGATAGGCTGATGAGCAGCACTGGCCGCCTTCCATATTTGTCGCTTTGCGGTCCCCAGAAGAGATTTCCTGCTGCAAAGAAGACAAAAAACAGGATCAATGTGAGATTGACGAGATCTGCTGTTGCATTAAAATATCTGGCCATTCCGGGCAGAGCCGGAAGGTAGAGGTCAGTAGATAATGGAACAAAGGCGCTGAGAAATGCTATGAGTCCGACAAGCCCCTTTTCGCCAAGATATTTCTGTCTCAATCTCCGCCCCAGCAGTTCTTTTTCTCAGCCGTTCTCTCCAGCAGGTCGCACAGCTTGTTGGCAGTGGCCACAACCGTCTTTCTGCCGATGCGATCCTCAGCCGCAGGCCTCACGCCAATTCCTCCGAAGTGTGCGTCGTCCCCGACTATTATCATTCCGTGGATGTGCATCCAGGCCTGTATGGTCTCCAGAGTCTTTTCCTGGCCCCCATTTCTGGATCCGCCAACGCTTATTGCGCAGCCGACTTTGTTTTTGAGTCTGAATCCCTGTCTGCGCAGGGGAATGGTCCGGTCGAAAACTGCCTTGAGCTGGCCAGTAACGCTGCCGAAATAAACCGGCGATGCCACTACAATTCCGTCTGCCTTTTCAAGGGCCAGAAGGATGTGCTTCATGTCATCCTCTTTTGGGCACTGCCTGCCTTTGCTGCAATCTCCGCAATCGTTGCAGAAATCAATATTTGTGTCCGAGAGCAGGACTTTATCTGTATCAAAGCCCCTCTCTTTTGCAACAGCCAGGGCTTCATTCAAAAGAAACTCGGTATTGCCTGCCTTTCTGGGACTGCCACAGATTCCAACCACCATCATCTTGCCTTTCACCCTCTGACGAGATTTGCAGGAGTTTGATATAATGCTTTTGCACCATATATTTTTATGCAAGCAGGTGTGCTAGTGCTTCATCATGTGGGCAACGCTCGAAATAAAGCCCTCTGCGAGAGTCTTTCGCGCACTGCTTTTGGCCCTCTCTGTCCTGGCAATGATCGATTGTCTCTGCGGGGCAGCAGTTGTGTGGAAATATGAAGACAATGCCAGCACCAGTACCAGCTCCGGCTCCGAGCCTGTTCAGCCTGCTCTGCCTCCCGTCTTTTCCGGATCAAATGTCCCTGGCAATGAATCATCGGTAGACAGCTCCACTTCTCCAGACTCATCTTCAAAAGATGGCAGTCTGTGGGGATGGGGTGGAACTCCGCGCGGATTTTCGGTGGTCAATGGGACGCTGGATTATCCAGATGATTATTATACATCTCATTTTAGCAGAGGATATAATAACAGCGTCTCTTATGGCCAGAATAAGCTCACAAACTTGAGCCAGTATTCCACTGGATTTAGCACAGGCTATTATGCAGGAAATAGTATCTATAGCCTTCTTTCCGATAGCAAATCCAGCTATGACCCCTGGAATAACTATCCCGGATACGACCCGAATTATCCACACGGATACAGCAGCACCTGAGGGACTGATG